>CAMAUF010000059.1 GCA_945861295.1 bacterium
CCAGCGCCAGCAAGGTACGCCGCGACCGGCGCGCGGTCATCAGCGGTGAGCAAGCCAGCGATCGGCGGTTCGAATAGCCCGAGTTCGGCCGCGGCACGGGCGGCCGCGCGGATCACGACATCTTCGACGGACGGCGAAACGGCCGATCCGCGCCACTCCTTGGTCAGTCCAGCGCAGAGCTTGTGGACCTCCGAGAGGTGCACGGTCGCCTTGAGCGAGAGCTTCTCCGAGCGCACTTCGGCCAGCTGGACCGCACTCTTGATCGTCAGCCGCTCCGAGCGCGGCAGGACGGCCGGCGCTCGCTCCATCTCGACCGCGGCTTCGCTGGCTTCGACGCTGGACGCCTCAGCCGCCACTTCGACGGCCTCCTGATCCGAACTGGACGGTTCCACCGCGGAGGGCGCTTCGGTGACGTAGGCAACAGGCTGGTCCACCTCGAGCAGGAACTCGTTGGTATCGGTAAAGGCTTCGGCGTCGTCCAGTTCGGCCGCCTCGACCGCGAGTGACGCGGCGAACTCTTGTTCGATGTCCGCGGCGCCTTCGTCGATGAGGCTGGCCATCGGCGCTTTCTCTTCGACCGTGGCGGATGGGGTGGCGTCAGCTTCGGCGCTTGGGGCGAATGCCGCCTCAGCCTCCCAGGGTTGGTCGTCGAGGGCAACGAATTGGCCGAGCGCCGATTCGGTCTCGACCGGCGAACCGTGATGCATAGGGGCGGCGAGCACTTCGGCTTGAAGCTCCCGCAAGACAAACTCGTCCGGCGCGCGCTCGGTCAAGAACGGCGGTGGCGCTTCGGGTCCCACCGCCGGGGCAGCGGGAGCGGTGGCGAACGCGATCACGGGGCGGATGGCCGTCTCGGGAGGCTCGCCGCCGGGCCAATCGTCTTTGAACCGGATCGACTCCACCGGAGTGAGGTCCCACGTACCGGCGTCGCCCTGGTCGCCCAGTTCGGACTCAGCGGGCGCCGTCCATGGGGACTCGGAACGCTCCGCCTCGACCGCGGCCGGCTCTTCATGCACGACGAGGCGGAGGCGAGCGCTCGGGAGCGGGACGGGGTCCATTTCCCCTTCAGCGAAAATAAACGCGGCCGTCTCGCCGCCGGAGAGGACGCCGCCGGCAGCCAACCGGTGCCGTAGCACGCCCGCGGCCTCCGCTTCGATGTCGATGGCGACGAAGTCGCACTCAAGCCGGTAGATCAGATCCCCCGGCTCGACGAATTGCCCGTCAGTCAGATACCACTCGGCGATTGCGCTTGGACGCCTGCTCTGGCCAAGCTCCGGCACTGTCACGACTGCAGCCATATCGAATCCTCCAGAAATCACTGGGCCGCGCGTCCTCCCGCGGACCGGGCATCTCTCTCCATCATGGTGGACGAGGGAGCCGCCTGGTGCGCTGGACTGACGATCGCCAGCGAGTCGCGTCGCCCGCCCGCTCACTGCAGCGGGGCTTGCTCCCTTTCAAGAACGGCAGTCCGCGCGTCCAGCGCAGGGTTGGGAGACCTTATGGTGACAACACTCGACGGGACCTGGCCCCGTCGTCCACCATTCGCACGATGACAAGCGCGCTCGATCGGGAAGGCCGCCATGGGGTCGTGTCGGCGCAATGGCTCGCGGGCGCCTTGGCTCGCCCAGACCTAGTCGTCGTCGAAGCGAGTTGGGCGCCGCAGGCGGAGGCGGGAGAGTACCTGGCGGGCCACATCCCGGGCGCAGTCCACCTCAACACCGACGACTTCGAGAACGGTTTTCCGACCTGGAAGCTCAGGGCCATCGCCAAACTCCAGGACGTCATCGGCGGGCTGGGGATCGCCACGGACGCGACCGTCGTGGTCTACGGCGCCCAGCACATCGCCGTCTGCCGCGTCTGGTGGGCCATGCTGACAGCGGGCGTCGGCGATGTACGCATCCTGGATGGCGGCCTCCAAGCGTGGCGGCGGGCGGCGTTGCCCCTTGAGGCGGGCCTATCCTCGCGAGAGCCGGCGGCGTTTGAGGGCAGCCCGCGGCCAGAGTTCCTCGCATTGACCGAGTACGTGCGGGAGCGATTCGCGGGCGAAGGCGCCTGGGTCGCTGACGTGCGCAGCCGCGCCGAGTTTGACGGCATCACCAGTGGATATGGGTACCTGGATGCGAAGGGCCGCATCCCGCTTGCCAGCCACCTCGGCGATGCGGACGACAACGCGCGGCTTTACATCGACGACCGCGGCATGATGCGCGACCCAGCGGCCATCGTCGCGAGCTGGGTCGCGGCCGGGATCACGGGCTCGCCGCCGTCGTTCGACCGCGAGCTGATTTTCGCCTGCGGCAGCGGCTGGCGTTCGAGCGCGGCCTTCTTCACGGCCTGGCGACTCGGCTATCGGAACATCCGCAACTATTCGGACGGCTGGTGCGGCTGGAGCACGCGGTACGTGGCCGACGCCACGGCGGCGGGCGGAACCCCGGGCTGGCGCCAGGAGCGCACGGGCAACCCTTCGCTGCCAGCTTGAGGAGCGACCGTAAGGCGATAGCGCCGCAGCGCGGCCGCGCCCTTTCAGCGCGGTGGCAGATCGCCGGGCGGCGCCGGCTCATCGGCGGGGTCGTCCTCGCCCAGGAGCAGCCGCGCCAGCGGGAAGCCGACGACCGTCGCGGCCAGGCCAGCCGCGCCGAGGATCGCCGCTTCGCTGCCGCTGGTGACGAGCCCGTAGACCAGCGCCAGCGCGGAGACGCCCGCCAGCCCCCACGGCAGGGCCTTCGGCTTCGGAAACGCGGGGAAGAGCAGCCGTCCCGGGCGTGGCATGGTTAAGCGCCCGCCCCTTCCTCGGCGGCGATGGTCGCCCAGTCCTCGTCCCGCAACGGGGCCAGTTCGCCGCGCCGGTGGGCGTCGTACAGCCGGAAGAGCGCGTCTTTGTGCGGGCGGACGCGCCCAATCGGGCAGGCGGCCCAATCCTTTTCGCTTTCGTCGCAGTAGCCGAGGCGCAGCTCGCCGCACTTCGGCTGGAGGAAGCGGCCGATCTCGGGGCAGACCTTCATCACCGCCGAGCGCATCAACGCCGCGACCTTGCGGAACTCCCACTGCGCCCGCGTGCAGAGGCGGAGGTCGCAGATGTGCAGTAGCGACTGAAAGTTCACGGTGATCTTGAAGTTGGTGTTGGTGGCGTTCGGCAGGAGGAAGCGGGCGTCTTCGGCCGGGATACCGGCGGCGACCATCTCCTCATACAACGCGCCGACCTTGTCGAAAAGCGCGTCCATGCGGTCCTGCATGCCTGCCTTCACGACTGTGGCGGGCACGGTGTAGGGGAACTCGCCGCCCTTGTAGGTCACATACCGCTGGCTCTGTTGCTCGAACGAGATCCCGACACGGTGGCGGACAAACTGGTGGCTGAACGCGCGGGAGACGCCCGAGATGCCGAACTCGAACCAGACCTGTTCGAGCGGGCTGCCGTGGCCCGTCTTCAGCCGCTCCTCGACGAACTCCCGCATCGCCTCGTGCGTGATCCGCTCGTCGTCGACGCGGGCGATGACCTGCTGCGGCGTCAGCGCGCTATAGCAGACGCGATACGCCAGATAGAGCGAGCGGATCGGGTCCTCCGAGTGCGAAATGAGCGTGACCTGGATTGGCATCGGCGCAGCACCCACGTCTCGAGTCCCACTCCCGCGGCCGGCGGGGTGTGGGCGAACCATCGGTATTGTTGCACGGCGGCGGGCGCTGGAAGCCTGCCGTCCGCGAGATCGCACGGAGGCGGACAGACTATGTCGGGTAGGGCCCAGCGGTCAGCCGTTCGGGATGAGCACGCCGCGGCCGGGCTTGCCGGCGATCAGGTCATCGTACGCCTCGTTCACCTGTTCGAGCGGGTAGCGGCGTGTGATCTGGCCTTGCACGTCGATCAGGCCGCGCTGGTAGAAGTCGAGGATGCGCGCGAAGGTCTCGTGCGGGCTCGCGGAGCCGTAGTACGAGCCCATCAGGATCTTCTGGTTGCGCACGAGCGTCGTCACTTCGAGCGAGGAGCGGTCGGCCTCCGGCGCAAGGCCGACGACGACGGCGACGCCGTTCGGGCGCAACACCTCCACACATTGGGCGACCGTTTGGCCGCTGCCGAAGACTTCGAACGCGAAATCCACTCCGCCGCCGCTCAACTCCTTCACGGCCGCGACGGGGTCGACTTCGCTGGCGTTGACAAGGTCGGTCGCGCCGAAGCGCTTGACGAAGTCCAGCTTCTCCTGGTTCAGGTCGACCGCGATCACTTTGGCGGCGTTCATCAGCCGCGCGCCCTGGACGACGTTCGTGCCGACGCCGCCCGCGCCGAAGACGGCGATCGTCGCGCCCGGCCGCATGAACGGGTTGTTAATCACGGCCCCGACGCCGGTCGTCACGCAGCAGCCAATCAGCGCGAGGACATCCATCGGCACATCGCCCACGACGGGGTAGCAGGCGCGCGCCGGCACGACCGAGCGTTCGGAGAAGACGCCGATCTTCGAAAGCTGGAAGACCGATTGGCCTTCGCCGTCGGTCAGCCGCGTCGTCCCGTCGAACTGGCGCCCACCCGTCAGCCGGTTCGTCAGGCAAAGTTGCGGCGAACCGGAGCGGCAAGTCGAACAGTGGCCGCAGTTGGTCACGAACGAGAGGATGCAGCGGTCGCCCACCTTGACCGACGACACGCCAAGGCCGACCTCCTCGACCGTCCCGGCGCCCTCGTGCCCAAGCACCACCGGGCGCAGCGTCGAGCCCGTGCCCTCCATGATGTGGTGGTCGCTGAGGCAGATGCCGGCGGCGCCGATGCGGACGCGGACCTCGCCCTCTTTCGGGTCGTCCATTTCGAGGTTGACCACGCGCAGAGGTTCGTGGATTTCATAGAGGACGGCGGCCTTCGACTTCATGGTGGCTCCTTCAGCGCGGCAATGAGGTCGGCCAATCCTACCAGGGACGGCCATTGCCGCACGCGCGCTGATTTGGTGCGCCGGGCAACGGGCGCGCGTCACCTTCGACGTCGTGATCGAGAAGGGGCCGGACGACCCCAGGTGCTTTGCCTACGCCCCGGACCTGCCCGGCTGCGCGACCGGCGGCCTGACGACCCAAGGGGCCCCCGAGATCATGCGCGACGCGCCCGCTCTCTACCTCAAGTCGCTGCTCGCGGACGACCTGCCAGTACCGCAGCCTCCTCAGGTCGTTCGCGAACAGATACCCTTGGCGCTTGCTGCGGGAGCCGCCTCCCGCATCTGTCCAGCCGAGAGGTGCCGCGGTTTCTTCAAGGCCAGGGACTCGGGCGTGACCGTCAGACCGGAAGCCACATCATCCTGAAGTCGCCAGATGGCGCCCGCCGGGCAAGCGTGCCTCTACAGCGTGGCCAGCCGCTCCCGTAGGCCCGACGCCTTCGTGCGCGCTTCCGCCAGGTTCGCTTCGAGGCCGGCGATGACGGGCGCGGGCGCTTTCGCGAGAAAGCCCGCGTTCCCGAGCTGCTTCTCCAGCCGTTCCACGTATGCCGTCACCTCCGCGACCTCCTTGCCAATACGGGCGCGTTCGGCGGCGGCGTCGATGGCGGGCAGCAGGACGGCAACCTCCGTGTCACTGACGCGGGCGAAGGCGTACTCGCCCGGCGGCAACGTCGCCGCGGCGGGCGTGACCTCCGGGTCGCAGCGCGACGTGAACGCGGTCGCCGCGGCCGACTCAGCCAGCCCCGGCCCAAACTCGCCGGCACGCAAAAACACCGTCGGCCGGTAGCCGACGTCGAGCTTCTTCTCGGCGCGGATGTTGCGGATTTCGCGGTTGACGGCGACGACGTGGTCCATGGCGCGCTCGGCCGGTTCGTCTTTCCAGTTGCCGCCGCTCTTCGGGAACCAGGCGACGATCAGGGCCGCCGAAAAGTCGTCGTCGATGTGCTCCTTCGTGGCCTGCCAAAGCTCTTCCGTAATGAACGGCATGATCGGGTGCAGCAGACGCAAGCCGTGGTCGAAAACGTGGAGGAGGACGCGGAGCGGACGTTCGTCGCCGGCGTTGATCCGCGGCTTCACGAACTCGATGTACCAGTCGCAGAACTCGCCCCAGAGGAAGTCCTGGATAGTCCGCGCGCACTCGCCCAGTTGGTAGGACTTCATCAGGGAATCGACATCGATTTCGAGTTGTTCCAGGCGCGAGAGGATCCAGCGGTCTTCGAGTGCGTACTCGGCGCGATCGGCTGGGTGCGGACGCTTGACGCGCTGGTCGCCGGCCTTCATGAGGACGAAGCGGGCCGTGTTCCAGAGCTTATTCGCGAAGTTGCGCGCCGCCGTCAGCCGTTCCTCGCTGTAGCGCTGGTCGGCGCCCATGCCGGCGCCCGTGAGGAAGGCGAACCGGAAGGCGTCGGCGCCGTACTTTTCGGCGCAGATGAGCGGGTCGATCACGTTGCCGCGCGACTTCGTCATCTTTTGGCCTTCCGTGTCGCGGATAAGGCCGTGGAAGAGCACCGTCTTAAACGGGACCGAGTTCTCGGGCCCCAAGTGTCGCATGTTGTACATCCCGAACATCACCATCCGGGCGCACCAGAAGAACATGATATCGTAGCCCATCTGCATGTCGGTAGTCGGGTAAAAGGTGCGTAGGTCGTCGCTATCGTCCGGCCAACCGAGGTCGGCGTGGGGCGCGAGGCCGCTCGAAAACCAGGTATCAAGCACGTCTTCGTCCTGGCGGATGGCGGCGGACTGGCAGTGCGCGCAACGATCTGGGTCATCGACGGCGACCGTCATGGCCTGGCAATCGTCGCAGTACCAGACGGGGATCTGGTGGCCCCACCAGAGTTGGCGGCTGATACACCAGTCGCGCAACGTATCCATCCAATGCAAGAACTGGCCGGTGAAGCGCTGCGGCACGACTTGGATGCGGCCGTCGCGCAGCGCGGCGCCCCCATCGCCCGCGAGCGAGTGGCCCGGTTCGTACTCCTTGTTCACGGCGACCCACCACTGCTCGCTCGGAATCGGCTGCACGGTCGTCTTGCAGCGGCTGCACTGGCCGACGCTATGGCTGTAATCCTCGACCTTTTCGAGAAAGCCGCCTTCTTCCAGATCCTTGAGGATTTGCGCGCGCGCTTCTTCGGCGGTCATGCCCGCGTAGGGGCCAGCCTCGTCGTTCATGCGCCCGCTTTTGTCGATGGCGACGATGACCGGCAGGTCGTGGCGCTGGCCGATCTCCCAGTCGTTCGGGTCGTGCCCGGGGGTGACTTTGACGGCGCCGGTGCCGAATTCGGGCTTGACAGCGTCATCGGCGACGACCGGGATCTCACGGCCCATCAGCGGGAGCATGAGCGTGCGGCCAATCCGTTCCTCGTAGCGATCGTCGTCCGGGTGCACGGCCACGCCCGTATCCGCGACCATCGTCTCCGGCCGTGTGGTGGCGACGGTGACCGCGTCCGGCAACGCCATGCCGCCTTCGCCGACAACGGGGTAAAGCACGTAGTAGAGCTTGGCCGCCTCTTCGACGTAATCGACTTCGAGGTCGCTGAGCGCGGTCTCGCAGCGCGGGCACCAGTTGATCATCCGCAGACCGCGATAGATGAGGCCCGCGTTATAGAGGTTGACGAAGGTGGTGCGGACAGCTTTGACGATGCCGGGGTCGAGCGTGAAGACGTCGCGATCCCAATCCGCGCTGGCCCCGAGCTTCTTGTGCTGGTCGGCGATGCGGTGACGGTACTTTCGCACCCACATCCAAATCCGTTCGACGAACGCCTCCCGTCCGAGGTCGTGGCGGGTGAGGCCTTCCTTGGCGATCTCGCGTTCGAGGACGTTCTGGGTGGCGATGCCGGCGTGGTCTTCGCCCGGCAGCCAGAGGGCGCTCTCGCCTTGCATACGATGCCAACGGACGAGCATGTCGGTGATCGCGTCTTCGAGGCCATGCCCGAGGTGGAGTTCACCGGTCACGTTCGGCGGCGGCATGATGATCGCATAGGCCTTTTCGCCCGGCGCGACTGGGCGGGGCGCGAAGTACCGGCCCTCTTCCCACATCGCGTAGATGCGGTCCTCGACGCTGGCGGGCTCGTAGGCGGGCGTCAGTTCCGTGCGAGCGGGCGGCGAAGACATGGCGAGACCTCGGGGAGATGGGATGCCCAGCCGCGCGCGGCCGGTCGATCGAGTGTAGCAGGGAGAGCGGAGTCGGCCCGCCTGCGGTTAGAGGCGTTCCCAGGTGGCGCGGTCGATCCTTGACCGCTTGAGAATACGAAGAAGGAGGCTCGTGTCGATGTCGCCCGTGTGAGGGTTGGGATGACCACTGTCAGACCCTGGCGACGCATCGTTGAATGCCGGCTACCCGGGAAGGGTCCCGCAAATCCGACCACCCGAAGCGCCCGTATTAAGTCCCCCCGTGAGATCGGCCCAACTGCCGGCATCCTTAACCTCCGAGTTGGAGGCTGTCGTGGCAGACGTGCCTCAGAGCTGGCCCACACCGTCTGATGACTTGGAAAGGGAGCTTAGGCGACCGCCAGAGCTGGGGTCCGGATGACTACGTCGCCGAAGGCCGGAAGCTCATCCCCGAAGTGGAGCTTGACGATCAACCAGTCCTCAAGGGCGGACCGCAGTTCTTCGCGGCACTCATCCTCGGTATCACCGACCGCCCAGAGGCCCTCGCAACGCGGAATCTCGCCGTAAATCTCGGTCGAGTCCTCCAGTTGTTCGAACTCGGCCGTCGCCATCGCGGCGTTGATGTAATCGGTCAGCATGACGCGCATTTTACACGTCGGCAGGCGCCCGTGTCGCGTGACATTTGGGGCGCCCGGTGGCGTTAGAGGCGTTCCCAGGTGGCGCGGTCGATCTGCGCGCGCCTGAGGATCCGGAGCAGCAGACCGGTGTCGATGTCGCCCTCGTCGGGGTTGGGGATGAGGACAACAACGTTGCCTCGAACCATTGTGCGGTGCTTGGCGCCCGGCCGTGGGCCTTCGAATCCCGCGTCGCGCAGGGCGCGAACAAGGTCGGACACGGAAATCGGCCCAACTCGCGGCATCGGCTTCAGCCTGTCGCGGCCATAGCACGGACAACCGTGACCGCGCCGAAGGCCGGCAGGTCGTGGCCGTAGGAGAGCTTCGCCTCGATCCAATCCTCGAGGGAGGATCGCAGCTCTTCGCGGCACTCGGCCTCCGACTCCCCCACGGCCCAGAGACCCTCGCAACGCGGAATCTCGCCGTAAATCTCGGTCGAGTCCTCCAGTTGTTCGAACTCGGCCGTCGCCATCGCGGCGTTGATGTACTCGGTCAGCATGAGGGA
>CAMAUF010000060.1 GCA_945861295.1 bacterium
AGGCCGTCCTCTCGCGCTTCAGGACGCAAATGCCGACGCGCCTGCCGGCCGCGAAAGGGCCCGAGGCGGTGCTCAACGGGGTCCTGGTCGAGGCCGACCCGGTAACACGGCTCGCCATCTCCATCCAACGGTGCGATAGGCTGGTCAACTGATGGCGATCGGCGACTTCCACCTGCACAGCACCGCTTCTGACGGCGTTAAGAGCCCGGCCTGGCTCGTCCAGACGGCTCACACGAACGGCGTGCGCGTCTTGGCGCTCACCGACCACGACACGACGGAGGGCCAAGCCGAAGCTCGCGCCTCCGCACAGCTCCTTGGCCTCCGTCTCATCCCCGGGATTGAGCTCAGCACGGATGTTGGCAAATCCGATGTCCATCTGCTCGTCTACGGGTTCGACGTGGAGAATGCGCGTTTTCAAGAGTACCTGCGTTGGCTCCGGGAGGCGCGTTTGGGCAGAGCGGAGAAGATCGTCGCCATCCTGGCCGCGGAGGGCGCGCCGGTGGAGCTCGAACGCGTCTTGGCGATCGCCGGCGAGGCGACCCTGGGACGGCCCCACATCGCCCGCGCGTTGATCGAGGCGGGCCATATCGCGACCATCCAAGAAGCGTTCGACCGTTGGTTGGGCGACGGGCGCCCAGCCGACGTACCCCGCTCCAAGATGTCCCCGGCGCAGGCCATCAACGAAGCCCATGCCGCCGGCGGCGTCGTGTTCATTGCCCACCCCGCCTTCATCGGCGACCATCACCCTACCGTCCTTGAGGAGTTGGCGGGTTACGGACTCGACGGGATCGAGACGTACTACAAACATTACAGCCCAGAACAAGTCAGCGGTCATGAGGCGCTGGCGTTCGAGCTGGGATTGGCGCGGTCGGGCGGGAGCGACTTCCATGGCCTAGGCAAGGAGGACGACCGGCCTATCGGCGCCATCCCGTTCCCCGATGATCAGGTGGCCGCGTTCCTCGCCTTCCTCGAATCGAGCGGCGTCGATACCGGCGAAAGGAGCGTCCGCCAATGATTGGCCCCGAAGAGATTGAGCGGCTGATCCCGCATCGGTACCCATTCCTCCTCGTGGACCGGGTCGAAGAAGTCGACCCCGGAAAGCACGCCATCGGCATCAAGAACGTGACGGCGAACGAGTGGTTCTTTCAAGGCCACTTCCCGGGCCGGCCGATCATGCCGGGCGTCCTAATCGTAGAAGCGCTCGCCCAGCTGACGGCCGTCTGCATGGCGCTCTCGATCGGCGAACCTGGCTCGAAACTGCCTCTTTTCGCGGGGATCGAAGACTTTCGGTTCCGCCGGCCCGTCCGCCCCGGAGACCAACTTCGCCTGGAGTTCACCCTCGGACGGTGGCGGCCGCCGCTCGGCAAAGGGGCCGTGCGGGCGACCGTCGATGGCGTCCTCGCCGCCGAAGGGACGATTTCGTTCGCGCTCGTCGACCCCAAGGCCGAATGACTCGGCCGCCTCAAAGACAACATCGCAGGTAGGATTGCCCAGATGGTTGCTGTCGTGACATGCCCCCGCCATCCCGAGGTGGAGACCGCGCTGCGTTGCAACCGGTGCGATTCACCGATCTGTCCGCGCTGTTCGGTCCTCTCGCCGGTGGGCATGAAATGCAAGGATTGCGCGAAGTCGTTACGGTCGCCGATCTACGTCGTCAAGCCGGGCCAGTTTGCCCGCGCCGGCGCGGCCGCCCTGGTCGGCGGGGTGGTGATGGGAAACGTTTGGGGGCTGGTGCTGCTCCCGTTTAGTTTTGGCTTTTTCTCGATCTTCCTCGGCGTGGGCCTGGGCGTCGCCTTCACCCGCCTCCTCGAAGTAACGACGGGCAACAAACGCGGACCTGTCGTTATCGGCCTGGCCGTGGCCGGGATCGCAGTCGCGTGGGGCGTTCATCTGTACTATGTGCCGCTCCGACTCGGCCTCTACGGACTGGTCGCGCTAGGCGTCGGGATCTATTGGGCGTACCAACGCCTCCGGTGACGTCGGCCCGTGAGTACGTTGAAGGGTCCGAAGTGGTCAACTGAGCGCGAGATGCGGCGCCTCAGACGATAAACGACATGCCGACGATGAACGCCAGCGCGACGGCGCCGATGGCGGCGACGGCGGCGAGGTCGCCGTGGACGTAGCTGAAGTCGTTCGTGACATGATGCTCACGGACGCGCGCGGCCGGTTTCGGTGGCGCCACATGGGCCCGTTCGATAGCCTCCGTCGGCCCTTCCGTGTGAGCGGGGCGGGGCAACGGCGAACCGGTTGCACGACGGCGGGTTCGAGGTGAGCGAGTTGCGGCCATTGAGTTCGATGCTACGGCGAGCCCGGCCTAGACGGTAGCTCTTCGTCCGCCGCCACCCTAAGCGGGATCAGTCGGGCGCCGAGCTGGCAAAGGCTGGCGCACGCGATGCCCACGACCAGATCCGCGACGTAATGCTCAGCGAGATACACCAGCGAAAAGCCCATGAGCACGGAGTAAGCGAGCAGCGGCCAGGCGATGCGCGGAGCATGCGCGCGGCTCCAGAGATACATCCCGAAAGTGACCCCCATGTGGATGGAGGGCATTGCGGCCACCGAGTTCGGCTCGCCGAGCGAGGCATAGAACTCCTGATACGTGCCGGGGCTCACCCTGTTTCCGACGAAATCCATGACGCGGAACGCATCTGGCAACGCGCCGGCTTGGGCAGCGAGCCACGGCGGTGTCGTCGGGAGGAGGAAGAAGAGGGCGAGGCCGACGTACATCGTGCCGAGGATGACAAAGGCGTAGCGCGGGAACAGGTCGCGCCGCCTGAAGAAAATCAGGACGGCCGCGGCGTGTGGGGCGATAAAGAACGACCAGTGCACCTGGACGGTGAAAAAGTCCAGAAAGGAAATGTGCGCCGGGTCGAAAAACGCGCTCTGCAGCCAAACCACGGGGCTCGTGCCAAACACGAATCGGTCGATGTCGATCACGTAACCGGTCCGTGTAGGAATAGCCGTCTCGTCGGCGAGGCTGCGGAGGAGCGTGTAGGCGAAGATGCTCCCGACATAAGCGAACCACCAGAGCCGCGCCCGCCGCTTGCCGATTTCGGGCAGCCAAAGCAAGCCGGCGATGACGACCAGGGCCACGCCCTGACCCTGGTGGCCTTGCCAGTACTTCGAGGCCACGGCGGCGGTCATCAGAAGAAGGCTCCCGATCTGAACCCCGCCCAGGAGCGCACCAGGCGTCACAAGCGAACGCAGCGCCTTCGCGGAAGGCGGCCCGGACGGCCGGCGCTCATCCGCGTCCATGGACTGAAACGTCATTTTGCCAAGGTAGCGCCGCAACGGCGGTAACGGAAGGTGTACCATTCGTGTTCAAGCCAAACGAACGGTGGGCTCGCTGATGCGCCGGTTTCTCCTTGGCATGCTCTTCACAGTCGCGAGCGCGATCCTCTTGGTGCGCCTGATCGACTGGGAGCTCGCCTGGGGGACGCTCAAGACGGCGGATGCCGGGTACATTGCCCTTGCCGTCACTTCGCTGGTCCTCTCGTTGACCGCGAAGTCCATCCGCTGGCGGCTGCTGTTGCCCGCGGAGTCAAGCGTGTCGACGCCTCGCCTGTACCGCATCCTGCACATCAGCTTCTTGTTGAACAACGTCCTCCCGGCCCGCTTGGGGGATGTCGCACGGGTCGCCATGACCGCCAAACAGCCTGGGCTCCGGTTCGGCCACGTTGTCTCCTCGATGTTGACTGAACGCATCACAGACATCGTTGTCCTCGTCTGCTGCTTTATCGTTGTCAGTCCATTTCTGCCCATCCCAGACGCCTACAAGGATTGGCTGCACCTGGCATGGGGAGGGATCGGGGCGGGCATCGTCCTCACAGCCGCTGTCGTCGTCCTCCATCGGCCGTTGCTGACGGCCGCGCGGCGGCTGCCGCAGCCGCGAAGGCTGCCGGGAAGCATCGCCCGCCTCGGCGAAGAAGCGCAGTCGTTTCGGGAAGGCTGGCGGCAACTGTTCAGCCGCCGACAGCTACTGCCGATTTGGGGCTGGTCGGGCGTCGCCTGGGTCGGGGCCTTCGCGATCAACTACCTGCTGATGCGGGCGCTCCACATCGATGCGCCGATCACGGTCGCGGTGCTTCTCACCTGCACGACCAACCTCGCGATGCTCGTGCCGTCGTCGCCCGGCTACCTTGGCGTCTTCCACGCGGCGGCAACCCTTTCGTTGCTCCCCTTCGACGTCGGATCGAGCGCGGCCTTGAGCTTCGCTATCCTCGCCCACCTCGTGAACGTGCTGCCGGTGAGTCTGATCGGGGCAGCTTTCCTGCTCGCGAACCGCGACCAGGTCGACCTCCCCTGGCGTCGAAAGCAACCGGACGCGCAATAGCGGTCCTGGCGCCCGTCCGCCGGTGAGGCTCGACGGTCGATCTTAACCAGTGCCCTCCCGCACCCTGCTAGCTGCGGAAGGCGGTGTTGCGGAGACGGGGGTCGAGTTCATCGCGGAGCGCGTCGCCAAGGAGGTTGAACGCCACGACCGTCAGGCTGAGGGCGACGCCGGGGAAGATGGCGAGCCAGGGCGCCAGAGTGAAGTATGACCGCGTCTGCCCGCCGAGGTCCTTGCCCCACGAGGCTTGGTCGAGCGGCAGGCCGACACCGAGGAAGCTCAGGGCGGCCTCCGTCAGGATGGCTGCTGGGAGCGTCGTCGAGGCGAGGACGATGATGAGCGGCGTGATGTTGGGCAGGACGTGGCGAAACATCACACGGCCCTCAGCCGCACCGATGACGCGGGCCGCCTCCACATACTGCCGGTTCCGCTCGGCGATCACGCCGCTGCGCAGGATCCGGCCGATCGCGGGCGTGAAGACGATCGATATCGCCAGGATGACGGTGCCGAGGCCCGGACCGAGCGCCACGCCTACCACGAGCCCGAACAGCACCGCCGGGAACGAGTTCAACACCTCGAAGACCCGGGAGATCACGAGGTCGGCCAGCCCGCCGAGGTACCCGGCCGTGAGGCCCAGGATCGTCCCGCCGACCAAAGCGGCGGCCACGGTCATCAGGCCGACGGCGAGCGAAGGCCGAGCCCCATAGACCACGCGCGACCAGATGTCCTGCCCGTTGCGATTTGTCCCGAACCAATGGTCGGCGCTTGGGGAGACGATGACGTCGTCTCCGAACTCGTTCGGATCGGAGGTGCGCAGGAAGGGCGCAAAGATCGCGAGGACAGCGAGGACCACGATGATCAGGATGCCGGCGGTGCCCAGCGGTTGCCGACGGATGAAGCGGCGCACGGATCGCATCCTCCGGCCGAGGCCTGACGGCCCCAACTGGGGCTCCACGACGGAGACTGCCGGTACTTCGATTGCCATGGCGGGGAGAGCCTCCGGGTTAATACCGTATGCGCGGGTCGACCCACGCGTAGGTGACGTCGACGATGAGGGTGATGAACATGAAGACAGCGGCGATCACGACGGTGACCGCTTGCACGGTCATAAAGTCGCGGTCGAAGACGGCTCGGCCGGCCATTTGGCCCATCCCGGGGATGCTGAAAATGTCTTCGATGATAATCGAGCCACCAAGGATCAGCCCCGCCTGAAGGCCGATCACTGTCAACAACGGGATGAGCGAATTGCGAAAGACATGGTCGAACACGACCCGCGACTCCCTGAGGCCCTTGGCGCGGGCCGTGCGGACGTGGTCGCTGGTCAGCGCCTCGAGCATAGACGAACGGGTGATTCGGGCGACATACGCGCTCGCCGTCAGCGCCAGCACAAGAGCTGGCAGGACGAGCAGAACAAAGTGCTTGACGGGGTCTTCGCTGATCGTGGTGAACTTCTGGGCGGGCGTCCATTGCCACCAGTAGGAAGGCAAAATGACGACGAGCGTGGCCGTCCAGAAGTTGGGGACCGAGAGCCCGAGGATGGAGAAGAACCGGAGGAAGTAATCCGTCGCCCGGCCTGACTTGACGGCGGAAATGACGCCGATCGGCACCCCAATCAGCACCGTAAAGAGGATCGTGATCGCGCCGAGTTGAAGCGTCACGGCCGCCCGCTCCCGCAGTTCGGGCGTGATTTCTTGCGTGCTGGACGCGGAGAGACCAAAGTCCCCACGGATCGCATCCTTGAACCAGAGCCAGTACTGCTCAGGATATGGTTTGTCGAGGTTCAGGGACTCGCGGACCTTCTGGACACACGTATCGCAGTTTTGCCCGGCGGCGCCCAACCGTGTGACGGCGACGTCGCCAGGGAGGATGCGCACGAACATGAACGTGATCACCGAAACGACGAAGACGATAAATGGCACGAGGATCAGCCGGCGAAGAATGTACGTGCGCACGTGTCGCTCCCCATGTCCGGCGCGGCGCCGGAGGCGTGGTCAAGACAGTAAGCTACGGATCTGGCCTTCCGCAAGGCGCGGCCAATGATCTCCGAGGCACGACCAAGGACCGAGGCACGACCAAGGAATTGGTTGCGCGGCCAGTCATCGTGCGGCAAAATCTGCAGGAGCCTGGAGCGCGCGTGAACGCCTGGGTGCGTCGCAGCCCAAGCACTTGGAGGAGACGAAATGTCACAGGAGAACTACTGGTCGCGCAAGATGCGCTACGGCGTCACCCGGCGGCGATTCCTCGCGGGCTCGGCGACGGCAGCCGCGGGTTCGGCCGCGCTGCTCGCCGGCTGCGGCGATGACGATGACGACACGACGCCAGCGTCGGCCACAACGGCAGCGGGCGGCAGCGCCACGGCCGCCGGCTCCGCTTCGGCCTCGGCCTCAGCCTCTGCGGCGCCGACCCAAGTCGCCGGCAAGCGCGGCGGCACACTCCGCTTCGTCAAGGCTGTGCCGGACGTCGGGCTCGACCCCGCGGTCACGAACACGTATCCCTTGCACACCGCAAAGACCTACGGCCACACGCACACCTATCGCGCCTCGACCGGCGAGGTGCTGATGGACATCGCGGTGTCGTATGAACAGGTCGACCCGACGACGCTCGTCTTCAAGGTCCGGCCCGGCGTCAACTTCCAGGCCGAGGTCGCGGGCGGCCGCGAAGTCACCTCCGAAGACTTGGCCTATAGCTGGAGCCGCTACCCCGACGCCCTGAAGAGCCTTGGTTCGCAGTTCAACAAGATCAACTGGGGCTGGATGGACGTATCATCGGGCGCGAAGTTTGAGACGCCAGACAAGTCGACGATCAAGGTCACCCAGGCCTTCCCCTTCGCCGACAACATCGCGGCCATGGGCAACCACCAGTTCGCCATCGTCGCCCGAGAAGTCGTCGAAGGTAGCTCGGACAAGACGCTCCGCCAGGTGCTCAACGCCGGCAGCGGCCCCTACAAGATGGTCAAGCGCGAATCGACGGGCACCCGCTTCGAGCGCAACCCGACCTATCACAAGAAGACGAACCCCGCTTCGTCGTATCTGGCGGACGGGCCGTACATCGACGCCATCGAGGAGCGCATCATCGCGGACTCCGGCGCCGCCAAGGCCGCGTTCGTCTCGGGCGAGATCGACATCCTGAGCTCGTCGCTCGTGCCGATCGACAAACTGATCGCGGAGGAACTGACCAAGTCGCCCGGCGTCAAGGTCGCCTCGGCCGATTCGGTCGACCACCTGATCGTCGCCTTCGACAACGTCAAATGGATCGACCCGCGGCTCCGCGAGGCGGTCTCCTTGGCCATCGACCGCGAGCGTTTCATCAGGACCCTCTACTTGGGTGACGGCATCTTCACCGGCCCAGTCTCCAACGGCTTCGGTGACCTCACCTACTCCCAGGACAAGCTCAAGGGCCTGCAGAAGTTCGACCCGAAGCGGGCCAAAGAACTCTGGGAAGCTGGCGGCGGCAACACGAAGTTCGGCGGCAAGATCAAGTTCACCACCAACGCCGGCATCCCGCTCTTCGTCCAGGCGTCACAGTTCATCGCCGAAGAGCTCAAGAAGAACCTCGGCGTGGAAGCGCCAGTTGAGGTCGTCGACGGCAACACGTACGTCGCCCGCGCGACCGCGCCGGTGAAGGAGTGGGACCTCTTCGTCGCCTACAACCTCTCGCTGAACACGATTCCGAGCTACAACGCCCTGACCCACTACGTCCCGAGCGGTTTCGGCGGCGTCTTCCCGAACCTCAAGCTGGATTCGGCCACGCCAGAAACGGCCGCGCTGGCCAAGCAGGTCCAGGACCTCTACGACCTCCAGGCCCGCGAAGCCAACAAGGCCGCCCGCAAGGTCAAGATGGAAACCCTCCAGGACTTCCTGCTGACCAAGTTCGCGACCGTCCTCCCGCTGCCCATCCAAAAGACCAAGTACGCGGCCTACCGCGACAAAGTCCAGAACTTCCCGGTCAAGGAGTTCGTCTGGGGCGCGGCCTCGGCGAACGAAATCCGGGTGCAGGACATCTGGCTCGCCTGAGCCGCGTCCGCTCGCCACATCTCAGCGAAGGGGCCGGTCTCACAACCGGCCCCTTCGTTGTCCTTTGGCAAGGCGACGATTGCTGGCCTCGTAGACCGTCCCAGGCTTTTGCCCAAGTCCGGTACAATTAGCCGTATGGGAAGAATCCTCGCCGAAGTTACGGTCCGCAACGCGGTCGAGCCCAGCCACGAGATCACGTTCACGGGCGTGATCGACACCGGCGCCTCTCACCTTGTCCTGCCCGCGGCCTGGCGCGGACGCCTTGGTGGGCTGCGCGGCACGCGCCGGGTCGTGGTCGCTCTCGCCAACAAGGAGACGGTCGAAGGCGATGTGGCCGGACCGATCGAAGTCAAGGTCGAGAACTTTGATTCCGTCTTCAGTGAAGCGCTCTTCGTCGACATGCAGCCCAACGCGCAAGGGAAGTACGAGCCGCTCATCGGCTACATCGTCCTCGAAGCAATCCCGGTCGCCGTGGACATGCTCGGACATCGCCTCGTACACGCCGGCGCGCTCGACCTGATGTAGGCAGCCGCCGGGAGCCACCGGCAAAATACCTTCGACCCAGTTGGTCAGGGGCGGGAATCGCGCGCACCGCTCGGCGGCGCCCAGCTGATCAGCATCTCTCGCACGTCGGGCTGCCAGAGCGGCCGAAAGCCGTGCTCCGTCTGTGTGTACAGCGCCTCAAAGTGCGCCTCGATCGACTCGCGCGCCCCAGGATGCCCCTCGGCATCGATGTTGGCGATGGCGTTGACGACGGCATCCTCGCGTGTTTGGGGCAGACCGCGCGCGCGGAACGCCTCAGGCAACGCGCGAACGTCGGGCAGCAA
>CAMAUF010000061.1 GCA_945861295.1 bacterium
CGGTGCTCCTCGCCGTGGCTGCGATCGTCCTCATCCGCTTCAGCCCCAACAGCGCCTGGCTGGTGCTCGGTGGGGCGGCGGCCGGGTTGGCCTATCGCGCCCTCACCTGAGCATCCGCCGCGCGACCCGTTCCGCCGCCTCCTTATCACCAGGGGCAAGGTCGCCGTCGAGCACGAGCGCGCTCAGACGCGCTTTGACGGGCTTAATCCACGGCCCCGGCGCGCGCCCGAAGATCCGGACGAGGTCGTCGCCGCTGAGCGGGCTTTCGCCACGCAGGGCAGCCGCGTCTTCGACCGCGATCCGGGCCGCCAGGGCTGCCAGCGCGTCGTGGTAGGCAGCATCGTCGTAGGTGTGGCTGGCGTTGTCGGCGCGCTTCAAGGCCACCAGGTCCGGCCACATGCCCTCGCTCCGCGCCATGAACCGACGCACGCTGCGCCGGTCGAGGTTGGGCCGGTCCATGTGCCGGCGGACGAGGAGCGCCACGGCCCGCGTCTCCGCCTTCGCGACCTTGAGCCGGCCAAGCAGGCCTTCAGCGAGGTCCGCCCCGACGGTTTCATGCCGGAAGAAGCCCCATTCGCCATTCGTCTTGGTGTGGCGGACGTAGGGCTTGCCGAGGTCGTGGAGGAACGCTGCCCACCTGCGGACGCGGCCTTCTGGGCCAGAGGGGCCGATCGCCGCCACGGTCGCCACGGTATGGCCCCAAACATCAAAGCGATGGAAGCGGTTCTGCTCGCAGCCGACTATGGGCGCCAACTCCGGCAGGACGACCGCGAGCGCGCCCGTCTCCGCGAGCGCGCCCAGACCGGCCGCGACCGCCCGGCCCTGCAACAGACGGTCGAGCTCGGCGGTGACGCGCTCTTGCGATAACGTCGCCAATAGCCCCGCCGTCTGGCGCATCGCTTCTCGGGTCTCCGGTTCGATGGCGAAGCCGACTTCGCTGGCGAAGCGGATGCCCCGGAGAATCCGCAGCGGGTCCTCCGTAAAGCGGCGTACGGGCTCGCCCACGGCGCGAATCAGGCGCGCCTCGATATCGGCGGCGCCTCCGAACAGGTCCAGCACGCGGCCCGTGGCCGTGTTGCGCGCAAGGGCGTTCATGGTGAAGTCCCGCCGGGCGAGGTCTTCCTCAATCGAGGCGCCAAAGGTGACATCCGGCCAGCGGGTACCGTCGCTGTACGCATCGCCGCGGAACGTCGTCACCTCGCTCCAACGCCCGTCCAGCCGCACGCCGATCGTGCCGAAGTGCCGTCCGACCGTCTGAACGGAGCGTCGAAGGCCGCGTGCGATCGCTTCCGTCTGGTCCGGCGTGGCGTCGGTCGCGAAATCTTCGTCGCGCCCCGGGACGCCGAGGAGTTCGTCGCGCAGCGCCCCGCCGACCGTCCAAAGCTGATGGCCAGCGACCACGAACGCGCTGAGGAAAGCCTCACGCTGGCCGGCGCTCATGGTTGCGTGGGCTCGCCACGGGCACGCGCGGCGGCGCGCACCGTGCGGGCGACCTCTTCGGCCAGCGCGATCGCGTCCTCGGGGACGCCCTTCGCGGCGAGCGTGGCCCGATCGAGAAAGCGGGCGACGAACGCCTCCGGCGTGTACCACCGGGCAACGGCGTGCTCAGCATTGAGCACGACAGCCGCCCCGTCTGGGCAGCGGGCGTTATAGACCAAGGAGTGAGCGGTGGTGGCGCCGTCGCGGGTGTAGGTCATCACGTCGGCCAGGGCCAAAGCGCCGGGATCGAGCAGGATGCCAGCCTCTTCGCGCAGTTCCCGGACGGCGGCTTCGGCGGGCCGTTCGCCCGCCTCCAGGCGGCCCCCAGGAAGAAACCAGCCCCCCGAGGAGAAGCCCGAAGCCCGCTTCATGACCAGGATTTCGTCCCCCCGCCAAAGCGCTACGGCCGCCGAGAGTTCAAAGTCCACGTCCAACCTCCGTGCTACAACCTGGGTCTCCGATCGAAAGTGTACCGCTCCCGTGCGGCGGGCATCGCACGGAGGCCAAACGGTTGCAAGTCAAGCTCTTTCCCGCCTGGCCTCTGCGAAACACGGCCCGAGTGCCGAAGCTCAAAGGAACCATCCCTCGCGGGGGACCCGATGAAACGTCTTGCCCATGCCCCTATGGCGAGCCGCGCGACTGTACCCAACAGCCCGCGCCTCACTCAGCGCTTCCCAGGCGAGTTCGGCCTTGGCGGGCTCGCGCTCACCGGCCTCACTTTCGCCATCTTCGGTGCTCCGGCAGCCTTGCCAGTCGCGGCGTGCGCCGGCCTGGCGCAGCTGATCTGGCTCCGCAATGGCCAGCGTGATGCCGTCGGCCAGGCGGCGCGCGGCGGCCGTGGGCGATGGAGTCGTGCGCGACCGTCCGAACTCGCGCACGAACGCGCCGCCCTGCCCCCGGCGGAGAGCTTCCAGGATCCCGAGACCGGGCTCTGCAACTTGCGGCAGTTCGCGGCCGATTTCGCGGATTTGGTCGCGGCCAATCAGTCATTCTCCGTCGTGCTGCTTCAGGCCCGCGACGCGGAATACCCCGAAGCCCAGTTCGATGCCGATACATCCGTCGTCGCCGCCGACCAGCTTGCGGCGACGGCCTGCGCGGAGCACATCTTCGCTCGCGTTGCCAACCGCAGCTTCGCGATCCTCCTCGCGGGAACCGGCAAGAGCGCCGCGAGCGCGTACATGGAGCGCTGCCGGCGGCGCTTCGACGAGGTCCCGGTCGAGGTCGAAGGTCAGGAGTTCCTGCTCACCCTCGCCGGTGGAGTCGCCCAATACGACTCCACCATGCGGGACTTCTCGTCGCTCCTGCGCGCCGCCGCCCAGGATCTCGCCGTGCGGGACGGTCGCTGGCCTTCCGCGCGGGCAGCTTAGGGTGCGTCACAAGTCGCAATCAGTACCGCGACAGCACGGAGCGTCTGAACGGGCGTGCTGGCTGCGAACGCCTCACTTGGATGGGTAACTTCCTGACGCTCCCTGCCCGGCGGACCGGCCGCCATCCGGCGCCGAAAGTAGCCGAACGAGTGCTCGCCCTATACTGGTTGCCATGCGAGGGCCTACCGCCGCCTTGATCCTGGCGAATCGCGCCTTTGTCGACCACGACGACCCGGATTGCGGCCTGGCCGCGCCGGCCCCGAGCGGCGGCGGCCTCCTCACCACCTTGCGCCCCGTCATCGCGCCCTGGGATGGTGGCGCCGGCACGACCTGGATCGGCGCCGGCCGCGGCCCCTTCGACCGCCACTTCGTGGACGCCGAAGGCTACGAGACGATCGAAACCCGCGGCGGGCCGCTCCGCCACCGCCGCCTCTTCTTCGACGATGCCACCTGGACATCGCACTACGCGTTCGTCTCGAACGGCTTCTTCTGGCCGTTGCTGCACCTTGTGCGCGCCCCGTTGCACCGCCTCGTCCCGTACTATCCGGCGCCCGCCACGCCCAGCCCCGAAGCGTGGGCCGGGTATGAACGTGTTAACACCGCCTTCGCCGAGGCCGCCCTCCAAACGAGCGGACAGCGGACCTGTTGGGTGCACGATTACCAACTCGCCCTCGTCCCGGCCTTGCTGCGTCAGGGCGGCTTTGCGGGGAGGGTCGGCTTCTTCCTGCACACCCCGTTCCCGGACCTGGACATCGCGCTCGACGCCGCCGGGCCCGAGGGCGCTCCCGCCTTCCGTCGCTTCGTCAAGGGCATCCTCGGTGCGGACCTTGCCGGCTTCCAGACAGCCGCCGACCGCGACCGCTTCGCCGCCGCCGCCGGACGGCTGGGCGCGACGGCCACCGGCGACGGCCTCACCTTCGAGGGCCGCCGCCTTCTCCTCGGCGTTCACCCGGTCGGCATCGACCCGCAAGATGTCGAAGCCGCGTTGGCGGGGCAGGCCGACGTTCCCACGCAAGGGCCGCCACTCGTCGCCGGCCTCGAACGCTGCGACTTCACCAAGGGCATCCCGGAACGACTCGCAGCGGTCGCTCGCGGCTTTCGGGCCGGCCTGCAGTTTCGCTACGAAGGCGTGGCCGCGCCCACGCGCCTCGGGGTCGCCGCCTACGAACATCTGGCCCAAGCCATCGATGCGGCCGCGCGTGTAGCGGCATCCACAGCCGGGCCCGGCCAATCCTTTCGCCATACCCTCGCCGCGCATGCCTGGCCCGACGTGGTCTCGCTGCAACGGGCCGCGTCGGTCATTTTCACTTCCTCGCTAGGCGATGGCATGAACCTGGTGCCCCTGCAGGGCGCGATCGCCCAGGCCGGCCGGCCACTGGAAGCGCGCGGCGTATTGATCACCGGTCGCGATGCCGGCCTGGCCCACTGCTACAGCGGGTTCGAACGCGATGGCCTGATCTCCGTCGACCCGCTCGACCCGGACGCGATGTTCCGGACGCTCAAAGACGCCGTCGAAGGCGCCCTGCCCCGCATCAGCGACCGCCTCATCGCGGCCGTCCGCGCCCGTGACGCCCAAAGCTGGGCGACTAAATTCCTCTCCGACCTGGAGGCGACCCCATGCTAAGTCTCGAATACGTCGAACAATTCCGGAAGCTCGCGGCGGCGCGCGGCCCGCTCCTCATCGCCACCGACCTCGACGGCACGCTCGCGCCAATCGTCGACAACGCGGCCGACGCCCGGCCTCCGGCCTCCACGCTCGCCGTCCTCGACAGGCTGGCGACCGTGGCGAAGGTCGCGATCATCACCGGACGCGACCTCAACACGGCCCGCCGCATGATCCCGTGCGAGGGCGTCATCGTCATCGGCAGCCACGGCCTGGAGCCCTCGTTCGAAAACGACCTCCTGCCCGGCGTCGACCGTGTCCGGCTCAGCGCCGCCCTTGAGCGGATCGAGCAGCGCGTCATCTCAGCCGTGCCCAGCGCCTTCCTCCACGTCGAACGAAAGGCGATTTCGACGGCGTTCCATTATCGCCAGACGCCGGAGCTCGAATACCAGCTCCGCGCCGCGCTCGAAGACCTGTCCGCCGACCTCCGGCTGCGCGAGGGCCGGATGGTCTTCGAAGTGCTGCCAAACGCTCAGGGCGGCAAGGACCTCGCCCTCAACGCGCTCGTCCGCCACGTCAAATGCCGCGCCTTGTTATGCATGGGCGACGATCAAACCGACGCCGCCATGTTCAAGGCGGCGATCGGCTTAGCGAAAACGCAGGCCTTGCATATCCTGCTGGCGGGCGTGAGTGGCGGCGCCGAAACCCCGCCGGACATCGCCGAACTCAGCGACGTCTTCCTGCGCTCGACCGACGAAGCCCGCGAGGCTCTGGAAACACTGGCGCGCGCGCTGGGGGCCTAGGCTATGACTGCGGGGGACCCGGACGGTCGGCCCGAGGCACGTAGAGCTCGAAGTCGCTGTAAGGGTGGAGGCGCACGCTCTCCGCGTGGCTGGCGGCGCCGGCGCCCACTCTACCTTTTACTGGCCGACCGACGACGGCAACTCCCATCTGAGCCAACGCACTTAAAGCATCGTACCTACTTCGCACCCGCCACTCTGGCTCCCGCCCGTCGCGAAGGAGAAGTCGAGCCGATGTAAAGACCCAGAGGATGAGCCGCGTGTCTTCGGCTGATGCTTCCAAGAGCCTTTCGCCGTCTGGTGTGAGGGCCTTGGGCACCAGGAACCTGCCGACGTTGACGCCTCGGAGGACCCAATTGAACGTCAAGGAACGACCGTCGGGCGAGAGGTAAGCGTCGATGTGATCATCTTCGACTGGGTCGTGGATGCTCACGCCGGCAAACTCTTCGGCGACATGGTGCGCGACGGCGTCCACCAAAGGCTCCGGCCTCTCAATGTGGTCGCTGAGTCGGTTGCGGAGCACTCTTAGCCACAGTTCGGGCATCTCGGACATTGGTCAGCTCCAGCTTCTTACTATTCTTCGACGCGGGCGCTTAAGCGCCCTCGCTCAAGGGCACGTTGAACCATGCTTCCTGAATCGGGCCTTCCAAGGTGATCTGGAACGGACCCAAATTTACGGACCATCTCGGCGTGTTATCGCGGACGAGGATCATCCCCTCGCCTACCACGCCGCTCTTGAGACGATCTTTGCCTTCCTGCGTACCCTCGCTTGGGTTGCCCGCGCTTCCGTTCAACGGCGGCGTCACGAGAAAGACCGTGACCAACTCCTGGTCAATGAAGACTTGGACGTCGCCGCCGTCGTCTTTGCCGCAGACCCAGTAAATCGAGATGGGCCGAACCCGTGGTGGGGTCACAAATCGAGCGGTCCGCAGATCGTCGCCTTGCACCTGAAGCTCAAGTCTCACGGCGGCGCCTTGCGGGCCGATTTGCGTGTTCGTATTCGACTGAAGGAAGAGCATCGCCTCGAACGCCTCGAGGTATCCCCGCGCGACGACCCGTTCGAACTTCCGCCCGAATCGGGTGCTCGTCGTTGCTATCTTCGCAATATCGCCAATATCAGGGCTGCCGTCGCCGTCCTGATCGTAGGTCAGCTCAAGGACCCGAAAGAAATCAGATGACGTACCAGCGGGTGGGAACCAGTCGGCATCCAGGTGTGCCTTGAAGTTGCCAAAGTTGTCGCGAGGCACTGGAAAAGTGGCGTGGAACGTTTGGGAAAACTCGCGGTAGAGGTCGCTCAGTTGGGCTGGCTTTGGAGTGCCAGCAGCCATCCACTCTGGCATTGGAGCAGGAGCATCAAGAAACCATCTCAGATACTGAACCATTGCGAAGGTGAACTCTGGGTGATAGTTCCAGAATCTCTCCTGACCGCGATACTGATTCCCGCGATACACGATTGTCGGCATGCCACCAGGGTCACCCACGACGTTTCCTCTGCCCAGGTTCGGGCACGGCGACTATGGCTCATGCTGCTTGCCGCGTCAAGAGGGCTTGTGTGAGCTACTTCACACAACGCGGCTTTGGATCGAATAAAGTCGCGCCGGCGCCTCCAACCCTTTGAGCACGAACAACCCTCGCGCCGCGATGGCAAAGCGCTCCGCCCCGGCCGCCTCGTCCAGGACATCCTCAGTCACCAAGATTTCGCCTCCGCTAGCCTGGGCGCAAACGCGCGCGGCCGTGGTAACCGCCAGCCCGAAATAGTCAAGGCGTCCGTCAGCGCCGCGCTGTTCATAGGCGCCGCCAACGTGCAGCCCGACTCTCACACCTATCAGTACTCCGCCCACCTCATCGGACACGTTCTGAATCGCCAGGCCGCAGGCAAGTGCGGCTGACGGACGCGGGAACGCGGCGAAGGTCCCGTCTCCCATCGTCTTGATGGAGCGCCCGCCATGCCGCCGGACCTCCCGGTCGATGCGGGCATTGTGCTGCAGCACGAACTGAGCCCAGGCCGCGTCACCGACGGCGGCGTTGATTGGCGTAGACCCGACGATGTCCGCAAACAGGAACGTCATGGGCGTGACCGGGTGCAACTCGGCGACGGGTTCGGCTGCGGGCGGGATCAACTGCCGAGCTTCGAGCCATCTCAGCGCGTCGTCGCGGTCCCGAATGCCGAGCTCGGCTTCAATCCGCTCAACCGCGACGCCGACCGTAGCTGGGCTCACCAAGAGCGTCTCCGAGATGCTCTCCTGTGGCGCCCCCCGGGCGATCTCGCAGAGGATCTGAAAGCGGAGGTCCCCGCCTGGCCCAGCGATGATGGCAGGCGACAGGCCAGCCTCCCGTCCAGGCGCCCCGAGCGCCGCTTCCTCGTCCCGGTAGAACGCCCCCAGCCCGAGTTCGTCGATGAGTTGCTCGGCTTCCTCTCGCGCAGGCCCGGTAATGGCCGCCCGCCCCGCGGCACGGGATCGGCGCGCCTTGACCAGCAGCAACCGCACAAGGTCGGGCTTGGCGCCGATCTCTCTCGCCTCTCGTTCAGCCACAAGAAGCAGTGCGTCCAGCGCTTCGCCGCCCCCGAGCACTTCGAGGAGGCCCGCGATCAGCCCCTTGATGAGCAGGCCGGGATTTGGCGCCACAATCACTCCACGAGCCGAAGCCTCCTCCAACTGCGGCAACACGGCGCGGGCCAGGACCTCGCTTCGAGCGACGATCGCGACAAATCCACGGACGGCGATGAATGGCAAACTCGCGTTCGTGAGCGGGACCGTCCAAGTCATGCGCTCAGGATTGCCCTCGATCTCCTGCCGGACCGTCGCGGCCTCGCCGCAAAGGGCTCGCACCATGAGTTCGTACGGCGCCGCGCCCCGCTCACTGACAAGTGGTGGCAACTTCGCGACCGCGTCCAGGGCTGCCGCGCGTTGGCCGCGCTGGGCGCGCGCGAGGGCGAGCGCCGAGTACAACGGCGGCCCCGCCCAGGCGAACTCAGATCGGTTCAGTGCCGTCCGTGCGAGGCGCGCACGACGCTCGACTTCGTCAAACCGGCCCAGCGCGCACGCAATGGCTGCGCCCCACGCGTTGGTCGATGCGACGATGGCCCAATCGCCGATCGCCGTGGCATGCGCGGAAGCGGTGGCGGCGCCCACGAGCGCCTCTTCAAGCTCGCCAATTCCCGCGAGGGCGACCGGGAGGTTTTGCAGGCCCCAGCCTTGGAACCACGGGTCTGCGAGCTCATTGGCTCGCCGAATCGTTTCGGCGTATTGCTCGGCGGCGCCCTTCCAGTCGAGACGGAGCGCCAGTCCGAGCCCCAAGGAAAAGCTCGCGTGCCACGCGGCGCGACGATTTCCATGGAGTTCCGCGAGAGCGAACGCCTCCCGCGCCGCCCCCTCTGACGACGGGTCCTGCGCTCGATAGAGCGCCTCGGCCCAAATAGCCTTGACCTTGGAAAGCGACGCAGGGTCGGAATCTGCCGCCTCCTCGAACTCCCGGAACCGCTCAACCTGGAACGTCGGCCGTTCCGTGAATCCCACGTGAGAGACGTCGATCCGGATTCGACCCTCCAGGGCGGCGCCCCAGCCAACGGTATCGCCCAATGACCGGAATCGGTCGATCGCCTCATCGAATCGCGGCGTGCTCGAACGGAAGTCCATGTTCCGGTAGTGAGCGTTGCCGCTGTCGAGGACGAGCGCAGCCTTATCGTCGTCTCCCAAGGCCGCCACAAAGTCGGCACATCCCAGGGCCAGGTC
>CAMAUF010000062.1 GCA_945861295.1 bacterium
CGCCTCTGGGACCCATCGACGCCGGAAGCGAAGATCGTCCGTCAGGCCCTGGCACGGCCCCACGAATGGCCACGGTACCTCGCGCTCGGCCGCCATGCGGGCGCCGCGGGCCGGGCCCTTGCCCAGGCTCTCGGTCCGGCCATCGCCGCCGCCGAAGCCACGTCACTCTTTGAACTGCCAATGGTGGAGGCGCGCCCATGACCGCAATTCTGGACCGGGTCGATAAGCCCGCCGACCTCCGCTCGCTCTCGTCGGACGAGCTCGAACAGCTCGTCCGCGAAGTCCGGGACTTCCTCGTCGACACCGTCCAGTGCATCGGCGGCGGCGGCCATCTCGCCTCGAACCTCGGCGTCGTCGAACTCTCGATCGCGCTGCACCGGCTGTTCGACTCGCCCAAAGACAAGATCCTGTGGGACGTCTCGCATCAGATTTATGTCCACAAGATCCTCACGGGCCGCAAGGATCGGATGTCGACCATCCGCCAATACCAAGGCCTCTCGGGCTTCGCCGACCGCAAGGAGAGCCCGCATGACCTGTTCGGGGCCGGTCACGCCGGCACCTCAATTTCGGCGGCGCTCGGGATGGCGGTCGGCCGGGACCTTCGCGGCGAAGACAACTGGGTCATCGCCGTCATTGGCGACGGCGCCATGACCGCCGGCATGGCCCTCGAGGGCATGAACCACGCCGGCCACCTGCGCGCCAAGAATTTCATGGTCATCCTCAACGACAACGCCATGTCCATCTCGCCGAACGTCGGCGCCCTCTCCCGGAACGTCAACAAGCTCCGCGTCGACCCGCTCTACCGCAGCGCCAAGCGCGAAGTCGGCTCGATCGTCGAGCATCTCCCGCTCGGCCGGCAAGCCTGGGACGCGGCCAAGCGGGTCAAGAATTCGATGCGGGACCTGCTCGTACCGGCCTCCTTCTGGGAGCAATTTGGCTTCGAGTATTATGGGCCGATCGACGGCCACGACCTCCACGAAGTCGAAGAAACCATCACCGCCATCAAGAAGGTCGCAGGCAGGCCCGTCCTCCTCCACGTGCTCACGGAGAAGGGCCACGGCATCCCGGAGGCGGCCGCGGACCCGATCAAAAGCCACTCCGGCACCTATTGGCTGAAGAAGCCCGCCGCTCCCGGCACGCCGGCGCCGCTTCCCACCTATTCGCAAGTCTTCGCGGAAGCCACCCAGGAGCTGATTGAGTCGGATCGAAGGGTCGTCGTCGTGACCGCCGCCATGCTCGAAGGCACCGGTTTGGCGAACGTCGCCAAAAAGCATCCCACGCGAGTCTTCGATGTCGCGATTGCCGAACAGCACGCAGTGACCTTCGCAGCCGGCCTCGCCACCCAGGGCATCCGCCCAATCGCCGCTATTTACTCGACGTTCTTGCAACGCGGCTTCGACTCGATCGTGCACGACGTCGTCGTCCAAAACCTGCCAGTCGTCTTCGCCATGGACCGCGCAGGCTTCGTCGGAGACGACGGCAAGACCCACCAGGGCTTCGTCGACATCTCCTACCTGCGTTGCCTCCCGAACATGGTCATCGCCGCGCCAAAGGACGAAACGGAGCTACGCGACCTGCTCTACACCGGCGTCATGCATGAAACGGGGCCCTTCGCGCTTCGCTACCCACGCGGCGCCGGCCCGGGCGCGCCCACGAACCTGCCGATGAAGGCCATCCCGATCGGCACGGGTGAAGTGCTGCGCGAAGGCGCGGACGTCACCTTAGTCGGATTCGGCGCGCCGGTGATGGAGTGCCTCAAGGCGGCCGACATCCTCGAGGAAGCCGGCATCCATGCGACCGTGGTCAACGCCCGCTACGCCAAGCCGCTCGACGAAGAACTGCTCGTTGGCTTGGCGAAATCGACGGGCGGGTTGGTCACGGCCGAAGAGAACGTTCGGGCCGGCGGCTTCGGCGACGCCGTGCTCTCACTGCTCGCGGATCATGGTGTGGCGGACGGATTCCTCGACGCCATCGCCATGCCAGACGCGATCGTCGACCACGGCCCCCAAGGGACGATGCGCAAGCTCTACCAACTCGACGCCGCCGGCATAGCCGCCCGCGCCCAGGCCGCGCTGGCGGCGCGGCGTTCGCGCTGAACGGTCGCCGGCGAGGTCGAGATCGCCGTGACTGTTCGGCGGGCCGATCGGATAGCGCCACCTTGGCACACCAGAGTGGTACCCCGGGCAGGATTCGAACCTGCGGCCAGACGCTTAGAAGGCGCCTGCTCTATCCCCTGAGCTACCGGGGCGGCCGAAATTCAGTGTATCGGAGTGAAGCACGTATTGCGCTCAGCGGACCGCGCGTTTCGCTTAGCGTCACCGAGGAAGCTTTCGGAGATCGCCCTATGCGGACGCGCGTCCGTCCAGCTATCTTTGGAGAAACAGGTCCCTACCCGCGCCGACCTGACAGTTTACGGCCCTCGCGGCCCTCACCGCTTTGGATTGAGACGAACGGACTTGGATGGTGAAATTTGAAACTAGGGCGAACCGGCCGAAGCCGCGACCTTGAAGACCGCCGCGGGCAACCCGCACCCGCGGGCGGCCGGGGCCGAATGCCCATCCCCATGGGGAAGGGCATAGGAGGCGGCATCGGCGGGCTGATCGTGCTCGCGCTCCTGGCGATCCTGGGAGGCGGCGCGCTCACCGGCGGCGAGAGCGGCGGCAGCCTCACCGATATCTTCAAGCTGCCCGGCGCCCAAGTCACACCCGGCGCCGCCACCAACGCGGTCGACCCCGAGGCCGAGATGGTCGACTTCGTTTCCGCCGTCCTCGACGATATCCAAGCGACCTGGACGGACGTCTTTGAGCGCGGAGGCGACAGTTACCCGCGCGCCAAGCTCGTCCTGTTCGAACAGGGCGTCAGCACGGGCTGCGGCAACGCGTCCTCGGCCGTCGGCCCCTTCTACTGCCCTCCCGACCAGAAGGTCTATCTCGACCTCTCGTTCTTCGACGAACTCAGCCAACGGTTCGGGGCGCCGGGCGATTTCGCCTCCGCCTATGTGATCGCGCACGAAATCGGCCACCACATCCAGCGGGTGACCGGCGTGGAGGAGGAGGTTCGGAAGCTCCAGCAGAAGACGCCGAGCAGCGCGAACGACTATTCGGTCCGCCTCGAATTGCAGGCCGATTGCTTGGCTGGCGTCTGGGGCTGGAGCGCGAATCGGCGCGGAATCATCGAACCGGGCGACCTCGAAGAGGGCATCGCCGCGGCGGCCGCCGTCGGCGATGACCGCCTCCAAAAGCAAGCTGGCCAGCGCGTGAACCCGGAGGCCTTCACCCACGGCACGTCCGAACAGCGCACGCGATGGTTCCTGCGCGGCTTCGAATCTGGCGACCCTGGCGACTGCGACACCTTCGCGGCGAGCCAGCTGTAAGGCCCCTCCTACGACCGGCCGAACGCGGAACGCGATCGTTGGCCAGGTCTGCCCGCCTGCTCAGTCCCGATCTCGCGGAGCGACGCCTACGGGAGCACAACGAGTTGCCGTTTCCACCACACCATGCGGGTTTCTGGCGGCGCGCCGGAACCTCATGCCACGCTGAGGATCTTCTTCAAGGCTTTGCGATCCGCGCCGAGCGCGCTGAAGAACATCGGGCCGATTTCGCCGGACTCGATCACCCCGATAGCGAGCAGCTGCGCCGAAATCTCGCCGATGCCCGCCTCGCGCGCCCAACGCGCGACCATACTGATGGCATCCCGCGCGCTCGAACCGAACATCACTTGGCTCGTCAGCGGCTCGCTGCCGGCGCCTTGAGACGCGAGCAGCGCCGCCTCAACCGCTTCCGCCGACGGGAGTGCCGGGAGCGTGGGTCGCAGGACCACCAGTGCCCCCGCGAGGATGTGCTCGGCGGCGACGATGGCCACGTTCGCGCGCCAACAGCAGTTCTCGGCCTCCTTGAGGGCACGGCCAGCGTCGGCGCCGAGCGTGACCTCGGCGCTCATCGCTCGCCCTCGACGGGCCGCCGTTGGGCCGAAGGGGCGAAATCCAGGAGTTCGAGTTTGAGCTGCTCGCTGCCCCAGTCACGCGTCAACGAATAGACGATATCGATCTCTTCCGGCAGCTCCTTCGACCCTTGACGGAAGGCGATCGCCGGCCAGGTCAGCGCTCCGTCCTTAACCGTCAGCTGGACGTGGTCCTGATCAGCGCCGACCTTCTTCGAACGGGCAACGCGGACGTTCCGGCTCATGAGGACCGGCTTGCGGTTGCCGTGGCCGCAGGGTTCGAACCGCATCAGGCCTTTCACTTCCAGGCCGTTGAGGTCGCCGAGCCGCGCTTCCGCGTCGATTTCGATCACCGGCCGGAGGAGGTCGCCTTGGAGCATATCGCCGGCGGTATTGATCAAGTTCTCGCGCAGCCGTTCGACGTTCTCCGTGCGCACCGTGAAGCCAGCGGCGGCGCGATGGCCGCCATGCTTGACGAGCAGCGCCCTCTCCTTGCGGATAGCGCGGGTGATATCAAAGACGGGGATGCTGCGGGCGCTGGCGCGGCTCGTTTCCGCCTGGCGCTCGTACACGATCGATGGCCGGTGGTATTTCTCGGCCAAACGGGCCGCCACAAGCCCGACGATGCCGGCGTGGATGTCCGCATGCCCGATCATGATTAGCGGGACATCGTCGCCCGCGACCAGTTCCTCGGCAAGCAGCATCGCCGCCGTGGTCTGCTGTTGGCGTTTGCGATTGAGTTCGTCGAGCTTCTCCGCCAGCGGCCGGGCGGTGGCGTGGTCTTCGGCCAGCATCAGGTCCAGCGCGAGGTAGGCGTGTTCGAGCCGGCCGGCGGCGTTCATGCGCGGCCCGATCGCGAAGCCCAGCGTTTCGGCGTTGAACTGCTCGGGCGCCGTCTGGGCGACTTTCGCCAGCGCGAAGAGCCCTGGGCGCAGTTGATGACGCATACGCAGCAAGCCGTCCGTTACAATCCGCCGGTTCTCGTCCGCCAGCGGGGCGACGTCGACGACGGTGCCAAGCGCGACGAGGTCGAGAACGTCGTCGTCCGGGAGCGTCCGGCCGTACGACTCGTGCAGCATCTGCAGGAAGCGATAGGCGACCCCGACCGCCGCCAACTCGGTGAACGGGTACGGCGAATCGAGCCGCTTCGGGTTCACGGCAGCGAAGGCCGCCGGCATGATCTCCGGGACCGTGTGATGGTCGAGGATGATGACGTCGAGCCCGAGTTGGTTCGCTAAGGCCACTTCCTCGACCGAGGAGATGCCGCAATCGGCCGTCACAAGCAGCGAGGCGCCCTGGGAACGGAGTTCCCGGACGGCGTTCAGGTTCAGCCCATAGCCCTCCCTGAAACGGTCCGGGATGTACCGGATCATCGTCGCGCCGAGCGGGCGCAGGCCGTTGTTCAGCACCGCGATCGATGTCACGCCGTCGACATCGAAGTCGCCAAAGAGGGCGATCGTTTCCCGCTCCGCGATAGCCTGCCGGGTGCGGGCGATCGCTTCCGCCATGCCGGGAAGCAGCATCGGGTCGTGGTCCGGCAGCAGGTGGGGCTTGTAAAACGCGTCGGCTTGGTCGCGCCGAGTGATGCCGCGCGAGGCGAGCACCGTCGCGACGACCGGCGGGAAGTTTGCGATGCCCTTGCTACGGGCATCAGGGTCACGCAATTGCCAGCGGGCAGTGGGCCGCGTCAACAGTCCGCCGCTCATGACGCCGGCTCGTAACGCCGGAAGATGAGGCTGGCGTTGTGGCCACCGAAGCCCAGCGAGTTGGACATGACAGCCTCCATGGAAGCCGAACGCGCGACGTTGGGGACGTAGTCGAGATCGCAGGCCGCGTCGGGCGTCCCGTAATTGGCCGTTGGCGGGATGACCCCGGAGCGCAGCGCGAGGATCGCGACGACGGCTTCGATCGCGCCCGCCGCCCCGAGCGTGTGCCCGAGCATGGACTTGGTCGAGCTGATCGGCAGCGCATAGGCGTACTCGCCGAAAACTTTCTTGATGGCGACCGTTTCCAGCCGATCGTTCAACAGCGTCGACGTGCCGTGGGCGTTTATGTAGTCGATGTCATCCGGCTCCAACCCGGCTTTGCGCAGCGCCATCCGCATTGCCCTGGCCGCGCCTTCGCCGTTCTCGTCGGGCTGGGTGATGTGGAAGGCGTCGCTCGTCGCGCCGTAGCCCGCCAGTTCGGCGAGGATGACCGCGCCCCGCGCCCAGGCATGGGCCTCGGATTCGAGCACGAGCATGCCGGCTCCTTCCGCGATGACGAAGCCGTTTCTGGTAGCGTCGAACGGCCGCGAGGCCCGCCCGGGCGTGTCGTTAGAGGTAGTGAGGGCCTTGGCGGCGGCAAACCCAGCAACCGAAATCGGCGTGATCGCCGCCTCCGTCCCGCCCGCGATCGCCACTTGCGCATCCCCGCGGAGGATGATGTTTGCGGCCTCGCCGATGCTGTCGGCGCCGCTAGCGCAGGCGCTCGCGAGGCTATAGTTCACGCCCTTGGCGCCGAGCTTGATGCTGAGGTGGCCGCTCGCCATATCCGGCAACATCATCGGGACGAGGAAAGCGCTGACCCGGCCCGGCCCCTTCGTTTTCAGCGTTTCGAACCCTTCCGAAAGCGACATCAGGCCGCCCATAGACGTTCCGACGATGACGGCGACGTCCGATCCGTCCGCTTGGTCGATGGTGTAGCCGCTCTGGCTCAGGGCCTCGGTCGCGGCCGCGTACGCGAATTGCATGAAACGATCCGTCCGCCGGGCCTCTTTGCGGTCCATGTACTTCAGGGGATCGAACGCCTTGACCTCACCAGCGACCTGCGAATCGAAACCCGCCGGGTCGAATAGCGAGATAGTGGCGGTGCCCGAACGCCCCGCGACAAGGCCTTCCCACGTCTCCTGAGCGGTGTGGCCGAGGGCGGTGACCATGCCCAAACCTGTGACGACGACGCGACCACCCACCTGTTACCGACCTCCGGCGCGGGAAACTGCTAAGGTTAGTAGGCAGCATAGCATCATGGGGCGCGGAGTTCCTTGACGGCCTTCGGCAGGGCGCCGGCCAGTTCGCTCGCCAACAGACCGGCATCGCCGTATTCGGCGCGCAGCTGCTCCCCAGTGGCGCCGTGCACGTAAACGCCAAGGCAGGCGGCCGTGAACGGCGTCAGCCCTTGAGCGAGATACCCGCCGATCACCCCGGCGAGAACGTCGCCGCTGCCGGCCGTCGCGAGCAAGGGGTTGGCGAAGGGGCTGAGTCGCGTCCGCCCGTCTGGCCCGGCGATGACGCTGTGCGCACCCTTAAGCACGACGACGCAGCCGAACCTCGCCGCCGCGCCCTGAGCCGTCCCGATCCGGTCGGCCTGGACCTCCGCGACGGTCGTCTTCATCAGCCGCGCCATTTCGCCGGGGTGCGGCGTGAGGACGGCCCGCTTCGGCATCCGTGCGGCAGCGTCGTCCATCGTCGCGATCGCGTTCAGCGCATCCGCGTCGATCACCACCCCGTTCGGGACATCTGGCGCGATGTCCGCGAGCGCGGCCCACACAAAGGCCCGCGTCTCTTCGTCGTTACCCAGCCCCGGACCGATGATGGCGGCGTCGTATGCCGGCCACTCCCGCCGCAGGACGACGGCGGCCGAGCCGGGCAGCCCGCCGGTCGCCGAAGCCGCTTGCGGGAGCCAGGTCGCCTCGGGGATGGCGCCAGCGAGCACGTCGCAGACCGCGGCGGGCGCCGCGATGGTGACCAGACCGGCCCCGGCGCGGTAGGCCGCGTTTGCGGCGAGCATGGGCGCGCCCGCATACCGCTTCGAACCGCCGGCGACGATGACCTTCCCGAACGTGCCTTTGTTCGCGTCCTCCGGTCGCGGTGGGAGCGCCGTCTTGGCCCAGCGTGAGGTCAGCAGTTCAAGCTGGACCGCTTCCTGGGCGGGCTTCGGGATACCGATGTCGATGACCTGCACGCGGCCGCAAGCCGCGCTCGCGGGCGCTTGATACATGCCGACCTTGGGGAAGCCGAACGTGACCGTTTCGTCAGGCGTGACGGCGAGAGGGTCGACGGCCCCATTGTCGGCGTTGACGCCCGTCGGCAAATCGACCGCGATCAGCTTTGGTGGTTGGAAGCCGCCCCGTGCCGCCTTGAGCCGCGTCAGCGCCTCGCCGATCGGTTCCGCTGGGTCGATCGGACGCTTCTGGCCGATCCCCAAGAGCGCATCGATGATCAGGTCAGACGACGAGAGCAGCGCCGTCAGCTGCTCCCAGCCGGCATCGTCTTCGCCGAGCATCACCGTCAGCGCGCGCGGCTCCGTCTCTTCGATAAGCGACATGTCCCGCCGCTTGCGAGGCAGGTAGAGAATGACATCGGCGCCCCAATCGAACAGGTGGCGCCCTGCGACAATGCCGTCACCGCCGTTGTTGCCGGGGCCGACGAGGACGAGGATATGGCGCCCCTCCAGCGTGCCGAGCAGCATCCATGCTTCTTGGGCGACGGCGAGGCCGGCCTCTTCCATCAGTTGGCGTTCGGAGACGCCGGCCGCGACGGCGGCGGCCTCCAGCGCGCGCATCTCGGCGGTCGTGACGAGCTTCATCGGAGGCCTTTCTCGTGAATCAGCCGGAGCGCGTTTTCGCCCCGGCGCGGTGTGTCTTCGGATTCGGTAAGGTCGCGTTCGCCAACGACCGAGGCGATGGCGAACTCTTTGGAGTGAGTGAGGCTGATTTCGAGGCCCCGCAAGGCGATAGCCTCGGCCCGGGCAGCCCCGCGCCCGTAGAGGAAGACGAGCGGCTTCCCGCGTCGGTTCGGGAGGATCTCGATATCCCGCCAGCCGACGCCGCGCACGCCCGTCCCCAGCGCCTTCATGACCGCCTCTTTCGCCGCGAACCGGGCGGCGAGTTCGGAGACTCGCCCCCGGCAATGCCGGATCTCATCGTCCGTGTAAAGGCGCCCAAGGAAGCGATCCCCGTGCCGCGCGATCACGTCGGCGACCCGGTCAAT
>CAMAUF010000063.1 GCA_945861295.1 bacterium
GAACTCGCCGGGCGGGAGCGTGACCGCCGGCCTCGCCGTCTACGACACGATGAACCTGGTGCGGCCGGACGTTTCGACCGTCTGCATCGGGATGGCGGCGAGCATGGGCACAGTGCTGCTTTGCTCGGGGGCGAAGGGCAAGCGTTTCGCGCTACCGAACTCAACCATTCACCTCCACCAGGTGCTCGGCGGGGCGCAGGGCCAGGCGCGCGACATCGAAATCCAGGCGCGCGAAACCCTGCGGCTACAGAAAGTGCTGCGGGAGATCATCCAGAAGAACACCGGCCAAACCATGGCCCGGATCGAGCAAGACACCGACCGGGACTTTTATCTTGACCCGGCCGGGGCCAAGGATTACGGCTTGATCGACGACATCCTGGCGCGGGCCGGCCATGCCGAGATCAACGCCGCTACGCCGGCTGCGGTCCCCGCGGTGTAGCCACGTCAATGCGCCCGCGCTACGCGAGGATCGTCACCGGCAGGTACGGTGAGCCGGGCTGACGATGAGCCGCTGGTTGCGGGGGTCGATGAGCACGTCCATGTACTCCATCGGGATGGCGCCCAGGAGCGGCTGCCCGTCGCCGGGGAGGACGGATCGCCTCGACAATCGTCGAGCGGATACCATACCCATGGGGGCAGCATACCGCGTCAGGCGTGGCCGATCACGTCCGTGCCCATGTACGGGCGCAGCACTTCGGGGACGGCGATCGTGCCATCCTCCCGCTGGTAATTCTCCATGATGGCGACCACCATGCGCGGCAGGGCGAGGCCCGACATGTTCAGCAGGTGCGGAAAGCGCGGCCCCGCATCCAACGCCGGGCGGTAGCGAATGTTCGCCCGGTGCGCCTGGAAGTCGAGGCAGTTCGAACCGGAACTGACTTCGAGCCACTCGCCGGCGCCGGGAGACCAGACCTCGAGGTCGACGGTTTTGGCGCTGTTGAAGCCGATGTCGCCGCTGCACAGCGCCAGGACGCGGTAGGTCAACCCGAGCATCTCGATCAGCGCGCGGGCTTGGGTGACGAGGCGCTGGAACTCGCGTTCGCTTTGGTCCGGCTCGCAGTAGACGAACATTTCGACCTTTTCGAATTGGTGGACGCGCTTGATGCCGCGGACATCCCGGCCGGCCGCCATCTTCTCGCGACGAAAGCAGGGCGTGTGGGCGACGTAGCGCAGCGGCAACATGCCGGGCGGCAGGATCTCGTCGCGGTAGAGGTTGACGAAGGCGACCTCGGCGGTCGGGATCAGAAAATAGTCTTCCTCGTGGTCTTTGTAGAGGTTGTCGCGAAACTTCGGCAGTTGGCCGGAGGCGAACAACGAGGCCTCAGTCAGCATGTACGGCAGGTAGTGCTCTTGAAAGCCGGCCTTGATGTTCTCGTTGAGGAAGAACTGGATCAGCGCGCGATGAAGGCGTGCGAGGCCCGCGCGCATCACGAAGAAGCGGCTGCCAGACATCTTGACGCCGCGCTCGAAATCGAGCGCGCCGAGGTCGGGGCCGAGTTCCCAGTGCGGCTTCGGCACGAAGTCGAACTTCGGCAGATCGCCAACCGTTTCGACGACGATGTTGGCGCTTTCGTCCGGGCCATCCGGGACGCTCGGGTCGATGATGTTCGGCACTTCGAGGAGGAGGCGGTTCAGGTCGCTTTCGGTAGCCTTGAGGTCGACATCGAGGACGTCGATCCGGTCCCCGACGCCGCGCATCTCGTCGATCTTGGCCTGACGGGCAACCGCATCTTTACCGGCGGCGCCGATCTCCTTGGACACCGCGTTGCGGCGCGCGCGGAGGGCCTCGACGTCTTGCAGCAGCCGGCGTCGCGTGTCGTCGAGGTCGAGAATGCGGTCGATGGGGGCCGTCGTATTGCGCCGCGAGAGATCGCTCTTCACCCGGTCGGTGTGGTCACGGATGAATTGGATGCTCAGCATGGTCGTGCTCCTTGGCGGCGGCGATGGCCTGGATCGCGAGGAGCCTAACGTCCTCGGCGATGCCTACGAGCGTACCATCGGGCGCGGGGAGGGAGAACGCCGCGCTCAGGTCGCGCGCGGTGAGCCACCGATGGGCGATGCCGCCCGGCATCGGCGCGTCAAAGGCGACCGGGCCGGCGGGCCGCGTGAAGTAGACGCAGTCGATGTGCTGGTGGAAGGGCTGGCCCGCCGCGTTGATATCTTCGATCAGGATCACGGCGGGCGGCGGGAGCACGCGGACGCCGACGACGTCAACGTCGATCAGGGCGGCCGGCGGGATGACCTCGACGGCGATGCCGGACTCTTCCTCAGCTTCGCGCAACGCGGCCTCGACGGGATCCTCGTTGGGTTCGCAGTGGCCGCCCGGGGGCAGCCACATGCTCAGTTTGCGGTGCCACATCAACAGCGTGCGGCCCTCGGCGACGATGTAGGCCGTGGCCGTGAAGTGCCGGACCAGCACCGGCGAATCCTCGCCCTCGTCAAGCTCGGCAGTCACTCCTTAACCGTCTTATGTTGCGGAAAGAGGATGACCTCGCGGATCGTCGGTTGGCCGGTCAGGATCATGAGCAAGCGGTCGATGCCCATGCCAAAGCCGCCCGTCGGCGGCATCCCGTGCTCGAGGGCGAAGAGGAAGTCCTCGTCCATCAGCTCGGCTTCGTCGTCACCAGCGGCCTTGAGCGCCAACTGTTCTTCGAAGCGGACGCGCTGCTCGACGGGATCGTTCAGCTCCGTGTACGCGTTCCCGGCCTCGAACCCGCCCATGAAGATCTCCCAGCGCTCGACCAGCCGCGGATTGCCAGGCTTGCTCTTGGCGAGTGGCGAGATCTCGATGGGATAGTCCATCAGGAAGGTCGGTTGGATCAGGTTGGGCTCGACATAGGCCGACATCGCCTCATCGCAGAGCTTGCCGTAGCCGGCCGTGGGCGCGAAGTCCACCTTCCGGCGGCGCAACTCCGCCCCGAGGGTGGCAACGTCTGGGAAGGCGTCCAAGTCGAGGGCGCCGTACTCCCGCAGGGCATCATGGAAGGTGACGCGGCGCCAGGGCCGGGCGAGGCTGATTTCGTGACCGCGAAACGCGAAGGTAGTCGTCCCCAGCACATTCTCGGCCACGCCCGAGACCATTTCTTCGACCATCGCCGCGACATCGTTGTAGTCGGCGTAGGCCTCGTAGGTTTCGATCATGGTGAACTCGGGGTTGTACTTCGCCCCGAGTCCTTCGTTCCGAAAGATGCGGCCCATTTCGTAGACCTTGTCGAAGCCGCCGACGACCAACCGCTTCAGGTGCAACTCGAGGCTGATCCGGAGGAACCGGTCCTCGCCCAGCGCGTTGAAGTGGGTGACGAACGGCCGGGCCGCGGCGCCGCCCGCCGCCTCCTGCAGCACAGGCGTTTCGACTTCGAGGAAGCCGCGGTCATCCAGGAAGCGGCGGATGGCGGCGACGACCTTCGAGCGCACCGTGAAGACGCGGCGCGTCTCTTCATTCGCCATCAAGTCGAGGTAGCGCCGGCGCTGGCGGATCTCAGCATCCGCGAGGCCGTGGTACTTCTCCGGCGGGGCATGGAGGGCTTTGGTCAACATCGTCCAGGCCGTCCCGGCGACGGTCGGCTGGCCGGTGCGCGTCCGGATCGGGCTCCCGTGGACGCCGATGAAGTCGCCAAAGTCGATCAGCTTCAGCGAGTCGTAGTCGGCGAGGCTGTTCTGGCGAAAGAGGACCTGGATGCGGCCGCTGCCGTCGCGCAAGTCGAGGAACGTCGCCTTGCCTTGGTCCCGGCGGCCGACTACGCGGCCCGTCACGTCCACTTCGAGGTCAGCCCCTTCGGTGCGGTCGGGCGGCCAAGCCTCGACGATCTGGTTGACAGCGTCGGCGGTGTGGCTGCGGGCGACGCGCGGCGGGTAGGGGTCGGTGCCGCGCGCCCGGAGCGCTTCGGCCTTGGCTATACGTTGGGCGGCGAGTTCATCCATTGGCTACTCCTTGCGGCGGCAGGCGCCGCCGAGGCAAGCGCCAATCAATCCGGCTAATCGATCTTCAGGATCTTCAGCTTCACGACGCCGCGCGGGGCGTTGACATCGACAAAATCGCCGGCGGCGCGACCAAGAAGCGCGGCGCCGACCGGGGAATCGCTCGAAATCCGGCCGTGGGCGGCATCGGCTTCGGGCGCGCTCACGATCTGGTAGCTGCGCTGCTTGCCATCCTGCTCAACTTCCACGCCACTGCCGATGACGACGCGGCCCGAACGGTGGACGCCCGTCTGGTCGAGGACGGTCGCCCGCCGCAGTATGTCCTCGATTTCGAGGACGCGGCCTTCGACCATGCCCTGTTCGAGCTTGGCGTCATCGTACTCAGCGTCGTTCTGGCTCGTCCCCTGCTCCTGGGAGGCGTGGAGACGCTCGGCGACCGCCCGCCGCCGGGCACGGAGGCCGTCGAGTTCCTGCTCAAGCCGGGACTTGCCCTCACGAGTGAGCGGCACGGGTTTGTCCGCCATAATCTTCCGCCCCACGTCGACAATCGGTCGTCAAAGTTTGGACGACTGAGCGCCGGAAGCGGCTTCAGTCAACGATCAGTATACGGCCCGCCCCTAACGCTCGCCAATTTGGTAGCCTGCGCAGGATGAACCCTGACGATGAACCGCCGGCATTTTCGCGGAAGGCCACGAGCCAGCTTGATTGGCAGGCGTCCCTTGGGCCGGCCGACGGCGAATCGGCCACGGCGCCCTCCGTGGGAGGCCCTTCAAGTCCGGTGAGGGCGCCGATCCGGGCTTCGCTGCTGGCGCTGGTCGCTGTGGTCGGCGCGGTCGCCGGAGCGGCTGGCGGGGCGGGCGTCGCGCTGCTCTTCGACAAAGACGAGGTGCTGTCGGTTCCGGCTCAGCCCGGGGGCGTGGCGACCAAGCTCAGCATCGAGCAGACGGGCGCGATCGTCACAGTGGCGAACGATCGACGCGCCACGATCGTGCGCATCGAAAGCACGCGGCGCGGGCCTTCCGGCATTGAACGCGATGTGGGAAGCGGCGTCATTTTCGACAGAGCGGGCCATATCGTCACCAACGCCCACGTCGTATTGGGTACGGAGACGCTGAAGGTGATCCTGGCCGACGGTAGCGAACGACCGGCGATCCTCGTGGGGCATGACGCTCCATTCTCGGACCTGGCCGTCCTTCAAATTGGCCCGGTCGAGATCACGCCAGCCCCGATGGGGGACTCAGCGGCGTTGCGGCTGGGCGAAGCGGTGATCGCGATCGGAAACCCCCTGTCCGAGTTCGAGGGTTCGGTCACGGTCGGGGTTGTTTCGGGCGTCAACCGGTCGCGGACATTCGACGGAGTCCGGCACGACGACTACATCCAAACGGACGCCGCCCTCAACAACGGCAACAGCGGCGGCGGCTTGTTCAATTTACGCGGCGAGTTCATCGGGATGCCGACCCTCGTCCTTCGGCTCACGGCCAGCCGGGCGCCGGTGGAAGGGATCGGCTTCGCTATCCCGTCCGCGACGGTGACGAGGATCGCGTCCGCTATCATCCAAAACGGGGGCGCTATCCCTCGGCCAACGTTGGGCGTGGAGCACCTCGACCTCACACCCGAGGTCATCCAGCGCGCGGGCCGGCTGAGCGCGGAGACGGGGGCGCTCGTGACGTCGGTCCGAGCCGGCGGGCCCGGGGCGATTGCGGGGCTTCAAGCCGGGGACATCGTCCAGACGCTCGACGCCAAACCAGTCGACCGCGACCACCCGCTCCTGAACGGGTTGGCGCTCCTGGCGCCCGGGGATTCGGTGCGGGTTGTCCTCAATCGCAACGGCCGGATAATCGAAGTCGTAGTACGGCTCGGGGCAAGAGAGTCATGACCGTCGCGGGCGGACAGGGCATGCGGCGCCGCCGCTCAGAGCCCGAGAGGAGACCATGACACGACGCGGAGGCGGACAGGGGCTCGGTTACGCTGGGCCAAGCCAGGCAGCCGGCCCCCAACGCGCGTTCCTGCTCGGCGGCGCCGTGCTGGCCGTCGTTGTCTTGGGCGCGTACCTTGCGTTCCGCGCCTGCGGCGGTTCGGAATGCACGAAGCTATACTGTTCGACGAGCGCCAACCTGCCCATCCCCGAAGGGTACGAACGGGTCACCCAGATTTTCCGGGCGCGGAGCGACGCCACGATCCCGGACGGGAACGACGTCTCCGTCTTCCTGCCGCTGGACCAGCCGACGACCGACGGGCGCAACCTGAGCTTCTATCGCTACATCGAAGAGACTGGGGCATGGGAGCCGATCACGCCGGCGATCCTGGATCCCCAAGGCACGACGGTGGCGGCGACCCTTTCGACGACGCCGCGGACGATCGCCGTCCTGCGCCGGCTGAGCAGCACCGGCCACGTCGTTGGCTATGTCGGTCAGAACCAGGTGCTGAACCCCGAAGGCGCCCCGCACCTCACGATCCTGCACACGCGCGACTTCCGGCCCGGTTCGGACGGCCAGCTCGAGGGAGAACTAACTGACCCGCAGTTCATCGGCGCTTCGCCCCAAACCGAGCACTTCCCAATGGTGTACGCCAACGCCGCGGAACGAGGGCTCATTCCGATCCTCGATTCATTGCTGACGAACGCCCAGACACGGTCGACACATGTGCGCGCTATCACGACCCTGGCGGTCGAACGGCAGGTCCCAGGGATCGATATCGCCTACTTCGACCTGCCACCGACGCTGAGGACGCCCTTCGCGCTCTTCATCGTGGAGTTGGCCCAGTCGCTCCACGGGCAGAACAAGCGGCTGAGCGTCACCCTGCCCTCGCCGCTCAAAGCGGGCGACCGGGTCGACGAGGGTTCGTATGACTGGAAGCTGATCGGCGGCGCGGCCGACATCGTGCAAATCGCGCCTTACCGGGACCAGAGCACGCTGCGCCGGGACTTCCCGGAAGTGCTGACCTACCTCTCGAGCATCGTTGACCCGCTGAAGCTCGTGATGACCGTCTCGCCGTACGCTACCGAGAAGTCAGTCGACGGCACACGTGCAATGACTCTGGTAGAGGCCATGGGCATCGCAGCCACCCTCCAACTCCGTACCGGCCCGGACGGCCGGGTCGCGAGCGGATCCGTGATCGAAGTGGTCGCGCCGAATATCAACCAATCCGAGAGCCGGAGCGGCATCGGCTGGCAGGCGGCCACGGCTTGCGTTACGTTCACCTACGAACAGAGCGGTCCCCGGACAGTCTGGATCGAGAATTTCTTCAGCATCGGCTTCAAACTTCAGTTCGTGACCGCGTTCAAGCTCGGCGGAGTCGCGATCGAAGACGCCGGCGGACTCGCGGAAGTGGGAAACAGTTGGCCGGCGCTGCTGCCATTCATTTCCAGCGGGCAACCGATCCTGATGCAACCCAACCCGGCGGACCTGACGCCACGTTGGTTCGTGAGCAACGGGACGGCCGACGGCGGACAGAAAGGCCTGATCAAATGGTCCACTCCAACCGAAGCGGGGACGCATACCGTGAGACTGACCGTGAGTGATGGCGTTGCGTTCTTCGAAAACACCATCCCCGTGACGGTGCAGCCCGCGCCGCGGCCGAGCGCGACACCGGCGGCGGGCGCGACGCCAACGAGGGCGAACTAACAGATGGCAGTGTCACGCCTTCGAATAGCCGGCGGCGCCGCACGGGGCGTCCCTCTGGTGGAGCCACGAGGCGTGCGTCTTCGGCCGACCTCCGGGCTCGTCCGCGAGGCGATCGCGAACATCCTCGGCGACCGTTTGGCCGGTGCGCGCGTGTTGGACCTCTTCGCGGGGACCGGCGCGCTCGGCATCGAGGCGATTAGCCAAGGGGCCGCCCACGCGACCTTCATCGACAGCGAGGCCGCTTGCTGCCAGGCGATCGTCCAATCGCTCACCCGAGCCGGCCTGGCGGCCCAGGGCCGCGTCCTCCGTGGAAAGCTGCCTGGGGCCCTCGCTCAGGCGGGCGGGCCTTTCGAGATCATCCTGCTGGACCCACCATATGCCGCGACGGAGGCAGCCGAAATCCTAGCGCTGCTCGCGCCGTTGCTGGCCGGCGGCGGTGTAGTCGTCTATGAGCATACGAGCCGGTACAATCCGCCGGAACGCCCGTCGGGGCTCCAACTGACCGACCGCCGGCTCTATGGCGATTCGGCAGTCGCCTTTTATATCGGCCAGGAGGGGCAATGAGGATCGCTATTTATCCGGGCGGATTTGATCCCATCACGAACGGGCACCTCGATCTGGTCCGCCGCATGGTGCTGCTCTTCGATGAAGTGATCGTCGCGGTAGTCCGCGGGCGGGACAAAGGCCCGATGTTCACTTGGGAAGAGCGGATCGCGATGTTCCGAGTTGCCGTCCAAGACTTGCCCAGTGTCTCGGTTGAAGGGTTCGAGGGGATGACCGTCGACTATGCGCGGGCCAAAGGCGCGGTCGCTCTGGTGCGCGGCATCCGCGCGATGAGCGACTTCGAGGTCGAATTTGACATGGCGCTCATGAACCGGAAGATGGCGCCGGAGATCGAGTCGGTCTATCTCATGACCAATCAAGATTACATGAATATCAGCGCCAGCCGAATCCGTGAGGTTTCCAGGCTGGGTTATGATGTCGTCGACCTCGTTCCCGGCCACGTCCGGCAGGCGATTCGCGAAAAACTCGGCCAGCCTCTCTAAAGGCGCCCACCCTGGAGAGACCGTGGAGATCCTTGATCTCGTAGATCAACTCGAGGAACTGGTGATCCAGTCGCGCCGCCTGCCCGTCGGCGGCAACCTCGTTGTGGACCGAAAACGCATGCTGGATTTGATCGACCAGATGCGGCTGGCTATCCCTGCCGACCTGAAAGAAGCGACGGAAATCATCCAAACGCGAGACGAGATCCTGGATGATGCGGAGGATCGGGCGCGTGAATCGCTCCAACAGGCGGAACGGGAACGCAGCCGCCGGCTCGATGAGACCGCGCTGATCCGGGAAGCACACGAACGAA
>CAMAUF010000064.1 GCA_945861295.1 bacterium
CGCCATGCCAACGCTTGAGCAGGTCCGCCAGGATGCGCTCGCACTGAGCCAAGATGACCGCGAGTTGCTCGTGGTCCACCTTCACGCGAGTTTCGAGAAAGAGCCGGGCTACGACGAAGCCTGGTCCGCGGAGATCCAGCGCCGGATCAAGGCCATCGATGACGGCACGGAAGAGTTGGTTGACTGGGAAGACGCCGAAGAGTTCATCTTCGGCGATTCGGACTAGCCGGCGTGCTCGTCCGCCTGTCTGCGACTGCCAGAGGAGAAGCCCGGGCCGCGCGAAAGTGGTACAGGCTCCAGGGCCGCGAGGCTGTGGCCAAGTTCGGCGCCGAGCTTCGACGGACGATCGCGCAGTTGCGGCGATACCCGCTGTCCGGCCCGGAGGTTGAGTTTGATCCGCGTCGGTTGTTGGTCGATGACTTCCCCTATGCCTTCATCTACCGGGTCGGACCGACCGGTGTAGAAGTCGTCGCCGTCGCTCATACTTCCCGGCGTCCCGATTATTGGCGCGACCGCTGAGCCGGCAGCCTACGTCCCTTCTTGCCAACTGGTCAGGTAGCGCCGCTGCTCGTCGGTGAGGTAGTCAATCTTGACGCCCATGGCGTGGAGCTTGAGCCGCGCGATTTGGTCATCGACCTCGTCCGGCAGTTCGTAGACTTCGTTCTTGAGCGTGTGGTGGTTATTGGCGATCCACTCCGCGCCCAAGGCTTGGTTCGCGAAGGACATATCCATGACGGCGGCGGGGTGGCCTTCGGCGGCGGCGAGGTTCACGAGCCGGCCTTCGCCGAGGAGGTAGAGCTTGCGGCCATCGGCGATGCGGAACTCCTCTACGTGCTCGCGCACGCGGCGGCGCCCTTCGCTCATCGCGGTCAGGGCTTTGAGGTTGATTTCGGCGTCGAAATGGCCGCTGTTGGCCATTATGGCGCCGTCCTTCATCACTTCGAGGTGACTGCGGTCGACGACATTGACGTCTCCCGTGAGCGTGATGAAAAAATCGCCGACTGTCGCGGCCTCGGCCATGGGCATGACGCGGAAGCCGTCCATGACGGCCTCAAGGGCTTTGACGGGGTCGATTTCGGTGACGATGACCTGGGCGCCGAGGCCACGGGCCCGGCTCGCGACCCCGCGCCCGCACCAGCCGTAGCCAGCCACGACGATGTTCTTGCCGGCGAGCAGCACGTTCGTCGCCCGGATGATGCCGTCAATCGTCGACTGGCCTGTGCCGTAACGGTTGTCGAAGAGGTGTTTGGTGTCAGATTCGTTGATGGCGACGATGGGGTAGCCGAGGGCGCCGTCTTTGGCCATGGCTTTGAGGCGGATGACGCCGGTGGTGGTCTCTTCGGTGCCGCCGACGACGCCGGGGAGGAGGTCGCGGCGATCCTTGTGCAAGGTGGCGACGACATCCGCGCCGTCGTCCATGGTGAGCTGCGGGCCGTGTTCGAGGGCTTGATGGATGTGACGGTAGTAGGTGTCGTTGTCTTCGCCGCAGATGGCGAAGACGGAGATGCCGTACTCGTGGACGAGGGCGGCGGCGACGTCGTCCTGGGTCGAGAGGGGGTTGCTGGCGCAGATGCGGACGTCGGCGCCGCCGTCACGGAGTGCGAGCGCGAGGTTGGCGGTCTCGGAAGTGACGTGGAGGCAGCAGGCCATGCGGATACCGTTGAGCGGCTTTTCGCGGCCGAAGCGCTCGCGGATCAGACGGAGGACTGGCATTTCGCGGGCGGCCCACTCGATCCGGCGTACGCCTTGGTTGGAGAGCGCGAGGTTGGCGACATCATGGGGCACGGGCACGTGAGGCTCCTTGGCGTTACGCGGAGTTGGTGACGGGAGTGGACCTTGGGCAAGACGGGGCTGCGTCGAGACGCGGTCGCTTTATCGTGCCGGGATGGAGACGAACGAGCCAGCGTAGCGCCTGCCGCGGACGGCAGCCCGGACGCGCCGGGCGAAGCCCACGACGCCGGCCGGGTCGCGTCGCACGGCGCTCGCCTCGACCATGTGGCAGACGGTTTGGTAGCCGAGGTTCTTGTAGGCCTGGATGGCGTGCCCGTTCTTCGGGTCCACAGTGAGGGCGACATAATCACAGTAGCCGAGCAACGTCCCGGTGACAGCGCTCGTCACGGCCGTCCCGTAGCCGCGGCCGCGATGCATGGTGTGCGTGAAGACGTTGCCGACGACGGCGACCCCTTCACGTCGAGAAACGACGTGCGTCCCAGCGACGGCTACGAGCCGCCCGTTGACGACGATGCCGCGGTAGACGCCAGCATTGATGTGCTCCGGGACGTAGTAGCTCGGCCCGCCATCGGAGGCATAGAGCGCGTTTACCTTGCGGATGTCGCTGCCGTTGAGCGGCGTGGCAGCGCCATCGCTGGCGTGAGGGCGAAACGACTCGGGTGTGACGGCCATGCGCATCATCGGGAGCTGGCTCGACAGGCGATACACGCGATGCATGGGCTGGACATGTTGGGGCATGCAGGTCGCGTAGGTGTGGGCGGGGCCAGGATGGATCGAGAGGATGGCCGCGACGGCGTCGCCATCGCCCAGGATGAAGGTGGCGTCGCCGAGGCCGCCGCGGCTATGAAGGACCAAGCCGGAACCGGTGTCGCCGCGGGCGAAATGCCAGCGGGTGCGCTCGAACAGGCCGGGCTCAAGCTGGCCGAGGGCGTAAGCGGTGTAGGCGCGGTTCTGGTTTAAGAGGTCGCGAATGCGGTCACGGTCATCCAGCGTCGTGACGACGTAATCGAAGTTGCGCCGAGCCGGGAGGCCTTGCCAGCGGACCTCATGCTCCACCATGGGCGTCAGTCTACATCGAAATGCGTCAAGGTGCGGAACGCGCGGTAGCGCTGATCGACCTCAGCGCGGGTCAGCGTCAAGAGCCGCGCAGGGCCGTAGCCTTCGACGCAAAACGAGGCCACGGTGGAGGCGTAGATAAGCGCCCGGCGAATCTCGGCTGGTGTGATCGCGGTCACCGTATCGAGGTAGCCGAGAAAGCCGCCGGCGAACGCGTCGCCCGCGCCGGTCGGGTCGAGGACCTCCTCTAAGGGGTACCCAGGGGCGACGAAGTAGTCGGACTTGCTCATGTAGACGGCGCCGTATTCGCCGAGCTTGATCACCAGGCCTTGCACGCCTTCCTCGATGAACTTCCGTCCAGCCTTGGCGATCGAAGGCGTCCCCGCTATCTGCCGTGCTTCGTCTTCGTTGAGGGTGACGAAATCGGCGACGTTCATGGTCGTCCGCAGTTCCGGGAGCGCCGTGTCGATGAAGAAGCGAATGGTGTCGACAAGGCTGACACGGGAAGCCGGCAGCGCACGGATCAGATCGCGTTGCATGACCGGGTCGAGCGCCGACATGCAGGCGGCGGTGGTGTCCTCCCATCCCGCTGGGATGCGCGGCTTCCAGGCGGCGTTGACACCAAAGACGGTGTAGAGCGTGTCGCGGCTGTTCATGTCGTAGGAGTAGCGCGCTCCCCAGCGGCTCGTCTCGGCGCCTTCGACCGTGAGGCCGGTGAGGTCGACGTTCGGGCGTCCCAAGGCAGCACGGAACTCCGTCGGGAAATCCTCGCCGATGGCCGCGAGGAGCCGGACGGGCGTGAAGAGCGAGGCAGCCAGAACAGTGAAAGTGGCCGAGCCGCCGAGCGCGCCGCTCGTCTTGGCGAAGGGCGTCTCGACCTCGTCGATAGCTATCCAGCCACCAACTAACATGCTCATGATTGGTCTCCAAGCCGTCGTGCCAAGATGGGAAGGAGCCTGCGCCGCGCCTCGGAAGGGATCGCGGCGGGGGCGGTGACCAGCGCGCTCGAAAGGGCCGTGCCGCAGGCGCAGCCGGGTCGTTCCGCCAATGTGGCGATGGCGGTGAGGACCACCCTCTGGGCGGTGGCGACGTTTTCGCGCAGGACGCGGAAGACCGTGCTGGCGTCGACGGCCTCGTGGCCTTCGTGCCAGGAGTCGTAGTCGGTGACGGCGGCCAGGAGCGCGTAGCAGAGTTCGGCTTCGCGGGCCAGTTTCGCCTCCGGGAGCGCGGTCATCCCAACGATGCTGGCGCCCCACTGGCGGTAGAGGTGGCTCTCGGCGCGCGTCCCGAAGGCGGGGCCTTCGATCACGGCAAGCGTGCCGCCGTCGTGGGCGGCGGCGCACGCCGCCGTGGCCGATGCCGCGAGCGTGGCACGGAGACGGGCACAAAACGGTTCGGCCATGCTGACGTGGGCGACGACGCCGTCGCCGAAGAAGGTGGCGGGTCGCGCCCCCGAAGTGCGGTCGAGGATCTGGTCAGGGACGACAAGCTGGCCAGGGGGAAGCTCCTCCCGCAGAGAACCAACGGCGGAGACGGCGAGGACGGTGTGGACGCCCAGCGACTTGAGAGCCCAGAAGTTTGCCCGTTGCGGGATCTCCGCCGGCAGGAGCCGGTGGCCGCGACCGTGCCGGGCGAGGAAGGCTACGCGCCGCCCGGCGGCCGTCCCAATGCGGATGGCGTCGCTCGGCGGGCCGAAGGGCGTTTCGATTGCGATCTCGACGAGGCCGTCGACGCCTGGCATCTCATAGAAGCCGGAGCCGCCGATGACCGCTATCCCGGCTGTGGTTGGCTGGTGGGAAGGCATGGGAAGCCAGTGTAGGGCTACGGCGGCGCGCCGTCAGGCTCTCGTCAGGGCGTCGCGGATGGCGCGCCCGAACGGCGGGCGCAGCACGCCGGCCTCGGTCACAATCCCGGCGATCAGGGCCGCGGGGGTGACGTCGAAGGCGGGGTTGTAGGCGTTGGCGCCGGGCGGCGCGGTCGGAATGCCACGGAACTCTGTGACCTCGGCGGCGGAGCGCAGCTCGATCGGGATGCCCGAACCGTTTGGCAAGGCAGGGTCGAAGGTGGAGAGCGGCGCGGCGACGTAGAACGGCGTCCCGAACCGGGCCGCGATGATCGCGAGCCCGAGGGTGCCGACCTTGTTGGCGGTGTCGCCGTTGCGCGTGATGCGGTCGGCGCCGGTGATGACGGCCGAGATGCGGCCCGAACCGATCAGGGAGGCGGCGGCGCTATCGGCCAGCAACGTGGAGGGCACGCCAGCGCGAGCGAGTTCCCACATGGTCAGCCGCGCGCCTTGCAGCAGCGGGCGCGTCTCGCAGGCGAAGCAGTGGGCGACGCGGTCGAGTTCCCAGGCGCGCTGGATGACGGCCAGGGCGGTGCCCCGGCCGCCAGTGGCCAGCGCGCCGGTGTTGCAGTGCGTGAGGACGTGGCTGCCGGCGGCGAACAGGGTTGCCCCGTGCTCCGCCAGGAGCGTGTCTTGCTCGATTCGCCGTAGCAGGACGGCTTCGGCGAATCGCCAGAGGAGCCCGGGGCGCTCCGCCTCGGGAGCGGCGAGGGCGAGGGCGAGGGCAGCTTCGGCGAGCGACGAGAGTTCGACGGCTGTGGGGCGCGTGCCGGCGACTTGGCGGCACGCCCGGCGGAGAGCGTCGTCGGATGCTCCCATCTCCTGAGCGGCGATCGCCATGGCCCCGGCGGCCGTCACCCCGAGCAGGGGCGCCCCGCGCACGCGCAGCGTCGTGATCGCTTCGCAGGCGGCGGCGACGGTGGTGAGGTCGAGCCAACGCTCCGCGCCGGGCAGCGCGGTTTGGTCAAGGATTCGCATGCCGACGCCAGGCAGGAGGACCACGGGGGCCAACGCCGGTCCGGAGATCGAGCTAGCGATTCTGCTTGGCCGCCACTTCGACGGAGGCTTCGAACTCTTGGAGCAGGCCGGCGAGGACCGTCCGCTTCTCCGGGGAGAGCTGGGCCACGATGTCGCTGATATCGCGCGCCAAGGACTTCCGGACAGCCGCCACGAGGGTGGCGCCCTGTTCCGTCAGTTCGAGCCGCACCGCGCGTCGATCGCCGAGATCGCGCTTTCGCACGATGTGGCCAGCCCGTTCGAGCCGGTCGAGCACGCCCGTCACGGTCTGCGACTGCTGCGAGAGGTAGTCGGCCACCAGGTGGGGCTGAGCCTGCTCAAACGAATCTACAGCCACCAAGGTGACGGCTTGGATGAAGGTGACGTTGTGGTCTCGCCCCAGGCGCTGATCCATTTCGCGGACGACGGCGTTCGTCGTGCGATAGAGGGCGGTGACGACGTGGAGGTCGGGCGTGGTCTCGGAAGCTTCCATGGCGCTGATTGTAAAGGTCAAGGATGGGGGAAGGGCAAGTTTCTTGGGTAAAATTCGACCCGCTGACAAAATTTGTGCCGCTGGGCGGCCAACACGTGACCCCGCAGCCTGACAAAGACCCCATTACGGATAAGCGACCACTGTAAAATGCTGGTACTCGCCAAGGCGGGCCACGCCGCCCAGGCCATCGATCCGGATCACAAAGCCGAAGCCGAGCACATGGCCGCCAACCATTTCGACCAGCCGCGCGGCCGCCAAGGCTGTCCCGCCGGTCGCGAGGACATCGTCGACGATGTAGGCGCGGCCCCCCGCCGGAAACGCGTCGGCGTGGATGTCGAGCTGGCCGCTGCCGTACTCCAGCGCGTACTCGACCGACACCCGGGCCGCGGGCAGCTTGCCCGGCTTGCGGATGGGGACGAAGGGAAGGCGAAGGCGGTCGGCGAGCGGCGCCCCAAAGAGAAACCCGCGCGACTCGATCCCAACGATGGCCTCGGCGCCACGGGCGCGAGCGTCGGTGGCCAGCGCCTCGAGTACGAACGCAAACGCCGCGGGGTCCGCCAGGACGGGAGTGATGTCGCGAAAGAGGATGCCTGGGGCCGGAAAGCCCGGCACGTCGCGGATGAGGCTGCGGATATCCATGGCCGCCCAGCATACGCCGGCGCTGGGAACTGGCCCTCACCCCAACGGCCCCCGTCAGGGACAGTGTTGGGGTGAGGCGGTTTCGCTGGATGAACCCGCCCGGCCTTGACACTTCTCCGCGGGGGCCGACATAGTTCGGTTCGTGCCAACGACCCACGGCCCAGGCGACAGCGCCGGACTGCTCGCCATCTGCCAAAGTACCGATGTGTACGCCGAGGAGCGTCGCGCGCTTTGGACGCGGACGTGGCTGCCCGTGGGACGCGCTGACGAACTGCCTGGGCCAGGCCATTACTTCACCTGGGAGGCGACGGGCGTCCCGTTGCTGATCGTGCGGGGCGTCGATGGCGAGGTCCGCGCGTTTTACAACAGTTGCCGTCATCGCGGTGCGCCCGTCGTCCGGGAGGCGTCGGGCCGAAATCGCGCCCTTCGCTGCCAGTACCATAGTTGGACATACGACACCTTCGGCAAGCTCGTTTCCGTGCCCGATGAGCGCGATTTCGTGGACCTCCGCCACGAGGAACGGTCGCTCGTCGGGGTCGGCGTCCGCCTGGCCGACGGCTGGGTACTGGTCTGCGAACACCCGGACGAGGCGCCCGATCCGCTGACGCTCCCTGCCCTCGGGGGCCTCCGAGCCGTGGAGAGGCGGCGGCGCCCGGTGGCGGCGAATTGGAACGTGCTCGCCGCGGTGATGGCGGGAACCACGGAAGGCCTCGCACCCGTGACGATCGAGTCGGCCGGATTCAATGGCATCGCGATCCGGTCCGGGGCGCATGGCCTGGCCGCCTTTGCGTGGCCCGTCGGCGTCTGGCCCGGGAGGCACGGGGAGTCCGAACTGCGCGTCACCGTGCTCGCGCCCGAGTGGGACGATGAAGATGACGCACCCGCGGAATCGCCGGAATGGCAGGCCTTCGCGGCGAGTGCTTCAGGCTGGTATGACGCGGTCGCCGCGAAGGCCGAGGCGACCCAATCGGAGGTCACGGCCGGCGCGTTGCCCGAGGCCTTCCGCTCGGGTTTGGCCCAGCATCCGGCCCTGGCCGCGTTCCTCAGCGCCGCCGCGGCGGGCCCGTAGCGGTGGCGGCGTTCGTGGGCTTCGTCTCGTTCTGGCCAGAGTGGCGTCAACGCGCTCGCGAGGCCACGACGGGGGCCGGAGTCGCACGGTTGCGGGGCTGCTTCGACCTCGCCGTCGAAGTCGAGGCGGTGTCGCCGGTCGTGGCGGCCGGGATGATCCTTCAACTGCCGGCGGGGGCGGCGAGCGATGCGCCCCTGGTCATGCCGGCGGCGTTCCCGGCGCCGGTGGCCTTGCCGGATGGGGTCGCGTTCCAGCTCTTCCCGGCCAAGGGCGGCGCGGTGTTGGTCGGCATCCCGGATCAAGAGGCGTGGCTGACCTTTTCGATGGCGTTTCTCAGCCAAGGCGCGTACCGGCGCGCCGTGTCTTTGCCCGCGTCCGCCTGGCACAATGCCGCGGTGGCTGAACTCGCCGCTCTGGTCCTGCCCACGCACCAGGCGGAGGATGTCGAAGGCACTTGCCGCACGTACGGCGTGCCCTGCGTGGCGCTCCGCTCAGCGAGCCCGTGGCCGGCGTTGCGGCACGCCGCTATCCTGCCCACCTGGCCCGCGCTCGCTGTCGCGATCCGCGGCTACGGGCTCACGGACGGCTTGCGTCGCGCGATGCCGGCGGCGTTCCTCCGAGACGTGCTGATTGAAGGCGCTGGCTTGGTCCCGGCCTGAGCGAGGCTGAGGCGCGAGCGAAAGGGATCGAGGGCCGGACGGCGGGAGTTGACATTCCTTGCCGCTGTGGACAGAGTCCCCTTAGCGGTGTCGCAACTGGAGGCCTTCTCATGGAACAAGCGGTCGTCGAACGGCTCAAGCGTGAGATCACGTACGAATTCGCCCGCGAGGGCCCGCCCGAGGGGTTTCCAAAGTTTCCTGATATCCCGGCGGGACGGTATCGCGACACGGGATTCTTCGAACTGGAAATGCAACACCTCTTCCCGCGCGTCTGGCTGTACGCGGGACGGACGGAGGAACTGCCGGAGCCGGGCTCGTACTTCTGCTGGGACCGCGTCCGCCTCCAGCTGGTCCTCGTGC
>CAMAUF010000065.1 GCA_945861295.1 bacterium
GCGGCACGGAGCTCTGGACGACGACCGACATCGTGGGCCCGATGAACCCCGAACCGAGGCCGAGAATGACCATGAAGACGGCGATGTGCCATGTCGGCTCGCCCACCGAGAGTGTCGAGAGCAACGCGAGCGCGACCACGCTGAACGCCGACCCAACGATGATCTGGGCCTTGAAGCGTCCGGTGCGGGACACCAGTTGCCCGCCGACGATGCTGGTGGCGAGCAGGCCAAGCATCTGGGGCGTCGCGACGAGGCCGGACGCTGTCGCCGAAGCGCCCAACGATGTCTGGATAAACGTCGGCAGGTAGGTGATCGCGGCGAACATGCCGCCGCCCTGGAGCGTGACCATGATCAAGGCTTGGGAAAAGGCACGGTTGCGGAACACGCCCAAGGGGAAGATCGCCTGCGGGTGCCGCGTTTCCTGCCAGAGAAACAGCGCCGCGAACACGGCCCCGCCAACAAAGAGCCCGACCGTCTCCGGCGAGCCCCAGCCGTATTGCGTATGTGACCAGACGAGCGCCAGGAGCACGGCAATCGTCGAGAGCGAGAGCAGCACGGCGCCGAGGAAGTCGATGCTGCCAAGCCTGCCGCCCTGGCGCGCATATGGCAGGTTTCGCCAGATGAAGACGGTGGCGAGTGCGCCGACCGGGAGATTGATATAGAAGCACCAGCGCCAACCCGGGCCATCAGTCAGGAAGCCGCCGATCGTGGGTCCGGTGAGGGACGCCAAGGTGAAGGCGCTAATGAAGTAGCCCATGTACTTCGCCCGTTCGAGCGGGGTGTAGATGTCGCCAAGGGTGGCGAAGACGCAGCCAAAGAGGATGCCGCCCCCGATGCCCTGGACGCCGCGAGCAACGATAAGGGCCGGCATCGACGGGGCGAGCCCGCAGGCGGCTGACGAGAGCACAAAGATCGCGATACCCGCGAGGATGAACGGCTTGCGCCCGAACATGTCGGAAAGCTTGCCGACGACCGGGACGACGACCGTCGAAGCGAGCAGGTAAACCGTGAACACCCAGGAGAGGAGCTCGAACCCACCGAGGTCGGCCAAGATGCGCGGTGTCGCTGTGGCCACGATCGAGCCGTCGAGCGCGCTGATGAACATCGTCAGCATCAGCGAGTTGAGAATGAGGAACTTTTGGCGCGGCGTCAGGGTTTCGCCGAGCACGCGGTGCTCGATGACAGTCTGGGACATGGCGCCTCTTTCAGGTCCCCAAAGGACACGCACGCTGGCCCGCGGCGGGGCGACCGGACAAGGTTAGCACATGCCTAACTATTTGCTGGCACTCGATCCGATCCGTTAACATCAATGTGGTCGCTGCCTTGAAGGCTGGCCGCCCGGAGATACGCCATTCGCTTCCCACACGTCATCGCCGGGCCTGGCTCGGCGAGAGCCATCGAGACGCCGGCCCGCGAGTCCGGCGCGTCGGCGCTCGCGAACGCGCAGTTCCGCCTCCTCTTTCTCGGGAACATCACGACGATGCTCGGCTTCGGCATGATGCACATCGTCCAGGGCGTCCTTTCCTTCGAACTGACGGGGAAGAACAGCTCGGTCGGCTTCGTCGCGATGGGCTGGGGCCTGCCGATGCTGCTGCTCGGGCCTATCGGCGGCACGCTGAGCGACCGATTCTCGAAACGCCTGCTGCTCATGTTTGGCCAGGCAGCGGTGGGGACGACCTTCGCCGCCATCGGGGTGCTCTTCATCCTCGACATGCTGAATATCTGGACGCTGTTCGCGCTGACGGGCGTCATGGGCATCTTGTTCGCCGCCCTCATGCCAGCGCGCCAGGCGTGGGTGGGCGACCTGCTGGAAGGGCCGGCCCTAGCGAACGGCATCGCCCTGCAGCAACTGATGATGAACGCGACCCGGATCGTCGGGCCGTTCGCCGCCAGCGGCCTGATCGCCTGGGCGTTGACGGGTATCGGCGGCGCCTACCTCGGGATGTCGAGCCTCTTCTTCAGCTCGTTCGCCGTCCTCTTCTTCATGCAGCCAACGAAGCCGCGGTTCCGGGCGCAGCGGACTTCCATCGCCGCCGACCTCAAGGTGGGATTGCGCTACACATGGGACGCCAAGGAAGTCCGGCTGATGATGTTGATGTTCGCGGGCGTCGTGATGACCGCGTTCACCTACCAACTCTTGATGCCCGGCTTTCTCGAAAACGAACTGGGCCAGCCCTCGAAGCGGGTCGGCTTCATCTTCGGCGCCTCGGCCGTTGGCGGGATCATCCTGACCCTCTTCCTGACCCGGAACGGACTCAGCAAGGACGCGAGCAAGCTGATGTTCGGCTGCGGCGCGGCCTCTGGCGTCTGCCTCATCCTCTTGGCGTTGGCGCCGAACTTCGCGCTTGCGCTCGTCGCCGCGGCGCTGCTCGGCGCGGCATCGAGCGGGTTCCAAATGTGCAACCAAGTGTTGTTGATGCAGAAGACGGACCCCGCCTTCTTCGGCCGCGTGATGTCGCTGACGATGACGGCCTTTGGCCTGCAGATGGTCGTCGGCTTCCCTGCGGGCGCCGTCGCGGACGCGGTCGGCGAACGCCCCACGATGGTGGTGCTGGGGCTGGCCTGTCTGACGGTCGTGGCCATCGGGCGCTTCGCCTCGCGGACGATGCGTGCCGAAAGCCGTGCCGCGGGCGCTCTGGCGGCGGTGCGGCGTTAGGGCCGACCGAGGCCGTCTTTAAACCCTGTAGAGGTCGATCGGGCGGTGCTCGTGACGCCAGGGCGCCCACTTGCGCCACGGTGTGCCCGCCAAGTAGCCGCCATCGACCGCGATCGCCTGGCCCGTGACCCACTCCGCGTCATCGCTCGCGAGAAACAGCGCCATTTTTGCGATGTCCGCGCCTTCGCCGCTACGGGCGAGCGGCTGATTGTCGGCGTTCCGTTCCTTTAATCGTTCGACGGCGACCGCGGAACGCTCGGCGCCCGCCGTCGAGATCGGGCGGCCGGCGGCGAGCGGCGTCGCGATATAGCCCGGGCAGACCGCGTTGACGCGGACGTTGTGCTCGGCGAGTTCGAGCGCCGCAGTCTTCGTCATCATCACGACGCCGGCCTTGGCGACGCTATAGATGTGCGAGCCGACGCCCGCCTCGAAGGCGCAGATGCTGGCCGTGCTGATGATGCTGCCGCTGCCCTGCGCCTTCATCAGCGGCGAGGCGTGCTTAATCCCGAGGAAGACGCTCTTGAGCAGGACATCCATCGTCATATCGTACTCGTCGACGCCGATCTCCTCGAAGGCGCCGGTCGCGCCGCCGAAGCCGGCGTTGTTATAAAGGATGTCGAGCCGGCCCCAGCGGTCGACGGCGTGCTGGATGGCGCCTTTGACATCCGCCTCCTTGGCGACGTTGCACGCGATGGTCGACGCGTTCGCGCCCAACTCGGCGGCCAGTTCCGCGGCGACGCCTTCCTGGAGGTCGGCGATGACGACGCGCGCCCCTTCAGCGACGAACAACCGCACCGTCGCCGCGCCGATCCCGCTGGCGCCGCCCGTGATGACCGCCGTTTTCCCGTCGAGCCTACCCATGCTGTCCTCCTCGCCGCGGGCCTGGGGCGCCGCGCGCACGCGTACGCTACCACGACGGGCCGATCGCTTGCGGGCCATGCTGGTGGATGACACACTCGCGGCAACTGAATTATTTCCGGAGGCCGCCGTGACGTACGCATCCTCGACCGAAGAACTCCTCGTCTCTCTCGACGAGGGCATCCTGACGCTGACCCTCAACCGCCCCGACCGCATGAACGCGATCAATGGGCCGATGCTGGGCGAACTTTCACGCGTGCTTCAGCAGGCGAACATCGACCCGGAGATCCGGGTCGTGATCATGACCGGAGCGGGGCGCGGTTTCTGCAGCGGGCTCGACCTCAAGCAGCAGACCGAGGGCAACGGCGCCGCCGTTGGGCGTCGCGGGTATCAACTCTTCGACCTCCACAACTCGCCGCCGGTCGTCATCAACCGGATGGACAAGCCGATGATCTGCGCGCTCAACGGCGCCGCCGCCGGCTACGGGATGGACATGGCGCTGGGCTGCGACATCCGCATCGCCAGCGAGAACGCCAAGATGGGCGCCGTCTTCGCCAAGCGCGGCGTGCTGCCCGAATCCGGCGGCTGCTGGTACCTCCCGCGGCTGCTCGGTTGGGCTCGCGCCGCCGAAGTCGCGTTCATGGGCGACGTCCTCGACGCCAAGAAGTCGCTCGAACTCGGGCTCGTCAACAAGGTCGTACCGCACGACGACTTGATGCCTGAAACGATGCGCTGGGCGCGCCAGATCGCCAAGAACGCGCCCCTCAGCGTCCAATCGACCAAGCGCATGATGCGTCTGGGGATGGACGAGCCATTCGAGGCGGCCGTCGACCACATCTACCTACAGCTCCTGCCGCTCTTCGGCTCGGACGACTTCAAGGAGGGCCTCGCCGCCTTCGCCGAACGCCGCGAGCCCTCGTTCAAGGGGCGATAGTTCCGCGCCCATCTCACTACGCAATTGCACAGAGCGCCCAGTGGGCGCTCTGTCCTTCCCCGAGAACCTCGGACTCAGGTGGCCCTATCCTTTCGCCGCAGCGCGGACCTCCGGCAGTTGCTCCGGCAGTTCGCTCACCGGGCGCGTCGCGGGCGCGATCGTGATGTCGAAGAGGTCGTCCCAGGCGGCGAGATAGTAGTCGCCGGGGCCTTCGTCGTCCGCCTCCCAGATCACCACGACCTGCGGCTGGTCCGGCGGCGCGTTCACCCAGAACTCGCCCACAAGCGTTGCCTGATGAGGATGCTGGAACGTCTTTCGGCGTTCGAACGCGGAGAGGCCGGCCATGATGCTCGACCCCAGCTTGAACTTGAAATAGGCGACGTAGAGCGCCATGGCAGCCTCCTAAATCGCCCCGGCTTCGCGGAAACGCTCGATGTCGGCCCAGCTATAGCCGACTTCAAGCAGGACCTCCTCCGTATGCTGGCCGAGTTCCGGGCCGAGCAGTCCGGGCTGAGCTGGCGTGAGGCTGAGCGCGACCGGGTTGCCGATCTGCGCCAGTTCGCCCCAGACGGGGTGGTCGATGCGCCGTAAGTAGCCGTTGGCGTACGCCTGCTCGTAGCGCGACAGCGCGGCGTAATCGTTGACCGGCGCGAAGCGCAGGTCCTCCGCCGCCAACCGCTCGCACCACTCCGCCGTCGGCCGCTCCCGGAAGATCGGTTCGAGGATAGCGAAGACGGCGGGCAAATTCGCCAAGATCGTCCCGGACGCCGCCAGCAAGGGCTCGTCGAAGAGCTCCGGGTGGCCGAGCGCGCGCAGGAAGCCCGGCCGCTCTGGTTCGGCCACGCCCGCCATCACGAGGTGGCCGTCGGCTGTCGCGAAGACGCGGTAGATGGCTTGGAGGAAGGCGTGGCCGCGGTTCGCGCGCTCCGATGTGCGGGCGCCCATCAACATGTACGAAATCTCGGAGGCCTGCTGCCAGATCTGGCCGCCGAGGAGCGAGGCATCGACGCGTTGGCCCTCGCCGGTGCGCTGACGGTGAAACAAGGCGGCGAGGATGCCCATGCAGAGCGTCATGCCGCCGGCGCTGTCGGCGATCACAGCCCCGGCCGGCGTCGGGAACTCGCCCGTCTGGCCGGTCGTCGAAATCAGCCCGCCCACGGCCTGGCCCGCGAGGTCGACGCCTTTGCGCCAGGCGTCGGGGCCTTCCGGGCCAAAGGCTGAGGCGGTCGCGTAAATGACCCCCGGGTTGCGGGCGCGGCAGGCCTCGTACCCGAGGCCCAGCTTCTCCATCACGCCGGGCACGAAGGCGCTGACGACAACGTCGGCGCCTTCAATCAGCTTGAGCGCCACCTCGCGGCCGGCGTCGGTTGTCATGTCCAGCCCCACCGAGCGTTTGCCGCGGTTGCAGGCGTAGAAGTAGGCGCTACGACGGTCATCGGGCGCGATCGGGATCAGGCGTGCCGGGTCGCCATAGTCGCGGCGTTCGACCTTGACCACGTCGGCGCCGAGATCGGCGAGCATGACGGCGCACTGCGGCCCCTGGACGACGATGGAGAAATCGATGATGCGCAGACCTTGGAGCGGACCGGCCATAGGGGCGCATTGTAGGACGAAGGGCGCGGCGGGACGAATGGGCCTGGAACTCGGAACTCGGAACTCGCGACAATGGTAGACTGGCTCCGCCGCCGCCCGCGAGCTTACCTTGGGGCGGTCGGCTGGGAGTGGCCATGTATCGCCGGAACTTTTCGGGCATCGTCGCGCAGGGCAAAACCGCGACCTTCCTCGCCGCAATGCGGGACGCGCGCGAGCACCAGTCCGAACGCGGCATCCGCGCCAGGACGACGATCTGGGGCTCGATGACGGGCCAGACGAACAGCGTCCTCATCGCCAGCGACTTCGATACCCTCGATGAACTGGAGAAGTTCCAGGACCTGGCCGCCGAGGACGCGACCTTCGCGACGGTTCGGCGCGCCGTGCGGGAGCAGATGGTTTATCACTCGGCGCAGGTTTCGATCCATCGGCTGGCCTACCACTCCGAAGGGCTGATGTCGAGCGAAGAGGCGACGGCGCCGCGCAAGTTCATGCGCGTGCTCAGCGGCGAAGTCCAGGCCGGGCACAGCCGCGATTTCGTGCTCTCGGTCTCGCAGGCGCTGGACTACCAGAAGCAGCGCGGGATTGACGCGCAGACGAGCGTCTGGGCGTCGGTAACCGGGCAAACCAGCGGTGTCTCGATCATCGGCGAGTTCGATTCGTTGGCGGAACTGGAGCGCTTCGACGAGCTCGCGAGCCAAGACACGGAGTTCGGACGCCTCCGTGCCGGCACCCGCGCCAACATGGTCTTCCTCACGAGCCAGGTGCAGCTGCTGCGCAACTTGCTGTAGGGCGGGTGGTTTCCCGGAACCAAGTCGCACCGAGCCGGCCGGACGCGGCCTTAGCGGTCGCGGCTTGCCGGTTTGGCTTTGGGCGCCTTCGGTTTCGATTCCTTCGGCGGCAGGGCTAGCGCCTCGGCGTAGGCGCGGGCCACCCACGAGCGCAGCTGCACGTCGTCGGCAACAACCTCCGCCGGAAGCGAGACGTAGTTCTTCATGGTGCGGCCCTCTTGCGGCGAAAAGTCGGCGGCGCCAGCCGCTTTGGCGGCGACGATGCCCTCTGGCGAGAGGCGCACGATGAAGGTGTCCGCGAAAAGGCCCATGAACATATAGCCGCGCACGAAGGCGGCGGGATAGCCGAACATGGGCTTCTCTACCGCCTCCGGCCCGCCGGGCGCGACGCCCTTGAACCGCTCGACGAGTTCCGCCGGAGATTTGTCCCAGGCCATGGTCAGTCACTCCTCGCGCGCGATGCGTGTTCACTGTAACGACGGACGAGGAAGGCGGAAATCGACCGCGCCGCGCAACGACAAGCGGCGGTAACATCCCGAAAACTCTCGGAGGTTGCGCCATGGACCCGGCGTTCGCACAGCTCTTCTCTCTGGATGGCAAGGTTGCCATCGTCACCGGCGCGTCGAGCGGGATCGGCGTCGCCTTGGCCCGAGGGCTGGCGCGGGCCGGCGCCAACGTCGTCGTCACGGCTCGCCGCCAAGAGATGATCGACAACACCGCCGAAATGTGCCGCGGCTACGGCGTCCGCTCCTCGGCTTGGACTGCCGATATCGTCGATGAAGCGCAGTTCGAAGGCCTCTTCGACCGCACGATGACGGAGTATGGCCGCCTCGACGTCCTGATCAACAACGCCGGCTTCACGGACCGCACGGCCCTCCGGCACGACCAGAACACGATGCGCAAGTTCCGGGCGATCGTCGAACTCGACCTCTTGGCGACGATGAACGGCTGCCGGTTGGCGGCGCAGCGAATGTTGACGCAGAAGCCGGCCGGCGGCGTGATCGTCAACATCAGCTCGATCCTCGGCCGCTCCGCGAGCGAGTTTCGCGCCTCGGCCTATCATGCCGCGAAGGCTGGCGTCGACGGCCTCACGCGCATTCTCGCGTACGAATACGCTCGCGAGGGCATCCGGGTGAACAGCCTCGCGCCGTCGTACTTCGAGGGCACAGAGATGATGGACAAAGTCTTCGAGGCCGCGCCGGTGACGAAGGCGCACACGATCGAGCGGACGCCGATGGGCCGCCTCGGCCGCCCCGAGGACCTCGAGGGGGCGATAGCGTTCCTCTGTTCCGATGCCGGCCGCTTCGTCACCGGCCACACGCTCTACGTCGACGGCGGCTGGTCGACGGGCGGCGGCTTCCATCAGAAGCCGGCCCTCTGGGAGAGCGAGCTTGGCCGCCAGGACCCGAACTGGGGCAAGGCCTAACGGCGCTCGCCGCGAGTGGTTGCGGCGCTCGTAGGTTTGCGGGGCGCGTGCCGCCGACGGCCTCAACGCCGCGGCCGGTAGGGAGCGTACGGATACAGCGCTCCGCGACCAGCGCTGTTCATGGCCGAGATCTCTCCCCTCCATTGCTGTCGGGGCTAGGTTTGTTTGGTACGGGCGCCGATAGCCTCAGAGCCGCGACCGGCAGGGACCGTACGGATGCAGCGCTCCGCGACCGGCGCTGTTCATAGCCGATATCCCTCCCCTCCATTGCTGTCGGGGCGAGGTTTGTTTGTCACGCGCGCCGACAGCTTACTTCGGCGACGCCAACGCGGCCGGGTCGGCCCACGCCGTGAAGTCGTCAACTTTGCCGTAGGCCCAGGGCAGGAAATCGGCGGCGGGGACGGTCGCGACGACCTCGGCCGTTGTGTGCGTCTCCCCCAGGCTGTAGCTCGCGGCTTCGACGTGGTGCACGGGAAGGTCGATGACCGGGTCGTGTCGCGACTCGCGGAAGGTGATCGTCGCTGTGCCGCGGGCGAGCTTGTGGGTGCGGCCGCGATGCGTGACGCGGACGAGCTGCGGGTCGCTCG
>CAMAUF010000066.1 GCA_945861295.1 bacterium
TGGAGCGGAGGGATGTCGCGCTTCGCGACTGACGTCGTTCGCGGCCGGGATCGTCCCCGCGTTGTCACTCCGGGCTCTGAACTCGGAGCGATGGCGGAGAACGACCGCCGCGTGAGAGGAATTCGTCACGCTTTTGCCCGTTGGCCGCCCCCGACCTACGGTGGACGTTCACTGTTTCACAAGGCTGGATGGATTTCATGGCTACTGCTGTTGTCGCTAAGGTGAAGAAGCGGAAGAGTTCCGCGGAGAAGCGCCACCTTCAATCGATCAAGGCCCGCGACCGGAACCGCGCTCGGCGTTCCCTCACGCGAACGGCCGTCCGCCGTGTCCGCGAGGCAGCCGCCTCCGGCGACGCCGCCGCTGTCACGGCCGCGCTCGGTGTGGCCTATTCGGCGCTCGATACCGCTGCCAAGCGCGGCGTGATCCACACCGGCAAGGCCGATCGCCAGAAGCGCCGGCTTGCGGCCTTGCTTCCGGCCTAACGGACCTCGCCAGCGCACCGCACTAAAACGAGAGCTCGCCGAAGGCGGGCTTTCGTTCGTCCCGGTCCGCGCGGGGAGAGGGTTCGCCGTATCAGCCCCTGGCCGGCGCAGCCGGCCGCGTTTCGCTTCGCCGCGAAAAGGTCCGGTAACCGCGCCGATCGTCCCGCACGCCGATCGGGTTCCCCGTTGCCGCCTTTTCACGAACAATGCGACTCATGAGCACCCCGAGCGGCGCATCTCCGCGCGTCGATGTCGTCATCCCTTGTTACAACGAAGTCGCCGTTTTGCGGGAGAGCGTCCAGCGGACGCTGGCATGCTTCGATCAAAACCCGCGGTTCACGTGGCGCATCGTGATTGCCGACAACGGTTCGACCGATGGCACGGGCGCGCTCGCCAGCCAGCTCGAGACCGAAGACGAGCGCGTCAAGGCGATGCTGCTGACGATCAAGGGCCGTGGCCTCGCGCTTCGAGAGGCCTGGCTGGCGAGCGACGCCGACATCGTGGCCTATATGGACGTGGACCTCAGCACGGACCTCGGCCATCTGTCCGAACTCGCCGGCTTGGTCGCGTTTGGCGGCTGCGATATCGCCGTCGGGACGCGGCTCGCGCGTGGCGCCAAGACACGCCGTTCGTTGAAGCGCGAGATCACCTCGCGCGGCTACGTCGCCATGATCCGGGCGACGTTCCCGAAGATGCGGCTGACCGATGCCCAGTGCGGGTTTAAAGCGCTGAACCGGCGCGCTGTCCTTGCGCTCGTGCCGCACATCGAAAACCGGATGTGGTTCTTTGATACGGAACTCCTCATCCTCGCCCACCAGCGCGGGTTCAAAGTCTGCGAGTTGCCCGTCCGCTGGGACGAAGACCCGGACACGAAGGTGAAAATCGTGGCCACGGCGATGGAGGACATCAAGGGTCTCTGGCGCATGCGGTTCGCTCGAGGCGGCCGGTAACGAGCCGCGGCGACTGGGGAACGGGCGCCGGCGGCGGAGTGAATTGCCAAAGCGCCGCCAATACCGCCATTGAAGCTCTCTGTAGGTAGCTCGCTCCGCGCCCCGGAACCAGGATCCGGTTCCAAAAACGGCGACAGAGCTTTGACCCCGGTTGGAGCCAGTGGTATAACTCGCTCGCTACATCTTTCACAAAGTCACGGAGACGCGGCGGGCGCGTCCCCGCAACACCATCGAGGAGGGAAGTCGGCGTGGAGTTTGCAAACCTTCCCCACGATTTTGCGGAGACCCTGGAACTCGTTTTCGTGGGCATTACGATCGTCGCTACGCTCGCCATCCTGGTGGCCTTTGGCCACTGGTGGCAGCGGTAAGCAAGGGAGACTGAGGACCGCCATGGCCGTCGAACGCCCGACTCAACCGACGCTTGCCGACAAGATCTACGACCTGATGTTCCATAACTACGTGTGGAAGTCGATCTTCCGCACGGGGTATCCGAACACGCCCCGCAACCAGATGCTCATCGTCGCGACGAACGTCTTCTTGCACCTGCATCCCACGCGCATCCATCGCACGCATGTCAAGATCACGCATACGTACTGCCTCGGCGGCCTTTCGTTCTTCATGTTCCTGGGCCTTACCGTCACAGGCATCCTCTTGATGTTCTATTACGTCCCCAGCGTCGATAGAGCCTACTTAGACATGCAAAACATCCAAACTAACGTCCAGTTTGGTCAGTTAATGCGGAACTTGCATCGCTGGATGGCTCATGCCATGGTCATCCTTGTATTCCTACATATGATGCGAGTATTCTACACCGGCGCATATAAGCCGCCGCGTGAGTTCAACTGGGTCGTGGGCGTCATCCTTTTGGTCCTCACCTTCCTGCTGAGCTTCACGGGTTACCTTCTGCCCTGGGACCAGCTCGCCTTCTGGGCGATCACGGTCGGGACGAACATCGCGGGCTCCGCTCCGGTACTCGGGCCCAAGTCGCGCTTCTGGCTGCTCGGCGGCCTCCAGGTCGGCCCGGACGCGCTCATCCGGTTCTATACGCTCCACGTCATTGGCTTGCCGCTCCTCGCGGCGATCTTCATGGCCGTGCATTTCTGGCGGATCAGGCGCGACGGCGGCCTGTCCCGGCCGCTGTAGTCCAGGCTTGAGGAGGGGGTAGGAAGATATGGCCACCGCAGTTGTTGCCCGCCCAGTCGCCCGGCCTCAGGCCCGGGCGCGAGACGAGGAAGTCCTCGTCTGGCCGGATCTCGTCTTCGTCGAATTCATCAGCGCGCTGCTTTTCACGATCACGCTGTTTGCCCTGGCCGTTGTGGTGAACGCGCCCTTGCTGGATCAGGCGAACGCCGACGTGACCCCCAACCCCTCGAAGGCGCCCTGGTACCTGCTCAACCTTCAGGAACTGCTGCTCCACATGAATGCCGCCATGGCCGGCGTCATCATCCCGACGATCTGGCTGGGCGTGATGGCGGCCTTCCCCTATTTCGACCGCGAAACCGATGGCCAAGGCAAGTGGTTCGGCACCGACCGCGCCGTGAAGATCACGATCGTCTCCGCGATCATCGGCTTCGTTGGGACTTGGCTCCTTATTCTCTGGGACTCTGGCAAGATCGCCTTCTTCCTCCACGACTGGTTCGGCTGGTCCGGGGGCGACCACCTGCGCTTCCTGGAGAGCGCCCGTTCGATCCAGACCCAGCTCCCGTGGCCGGAGTGGTCGAAGAGCATCCCGTACCTGCCCTTCAACCTGAAGCTCTTGGCGAGCGACGCGCCCGGTGGCCCGACGGCGTTCCAAAACCTGGATTTCCCGGGCTGGCTCGTCGAACAGGCGATCCCGATCCTTGCCCTTGTCGGCCTCCCCAGCCTGATGATCTTCTCCCTCTGGAAGATCGGCTGGGTCCTCACTCGGCGTGATGCGCTGCTGGCGCTGTTCAGCGGCTTCGTCGCTTCGTATGGGATCCTCACATTAGTGGGCACCGCCTTCCGCGGCGCCGGTCAAGAGCTCGTGTTCCCCTGGGACTTGAGCGTCAGCGAAGGCATTCCGGGTCAGGAGTAACGAGCGATGGCACAAGCAGAACCGGCGGGCCGCGTTGCCAGCCGCATCGAGCAGGCCCGGCAGCAGGAAGCGCGGCGTCATTCGCGGCGCTCGTTCCTGCGCGTGAGCGCGTTCGCCGGCCTCAACCTCGGCCTGGCCGCATGGCTGGGCAGCTTCCTCGGATTCTTTAACCTGCGGCATCCGACGGGCTTCGGCGGCGTCGTCACCGTGGCGAAGGCGCGCATCCCGAAGGTCGGCGACGACCCAGTGCGCATCTCCGAGGGTAAGTTCTGGCTCGTCAACCTCCAGGGCGCCCAGGGCGATGTCCTCGGCATTGGCGGGGCGGGCGGTCTCATGGCGCTCTATTGGAAGTGCCCGCATCTGGGCTGCTCGGTCCCCTGGATCGCCGCCTTTCAAGGCGCCCAGGTCAACTTTCCCGGCGTGAACGGCTGGTTCCGCTGCCCTTGTCATGGCTCGACCTATTCGCGGGCGGGCATCCGGGTCTTCGGCCCGGCGCCGCGCCCGATGGACACGATGGAGTTGGCGCTCAACGCCGATGGTTCCGTCAACATCAACACCGGCAAAATCACATTCGGCACTACGGATAACCCGCTTCGCGCCGTGCCGTACAGCGGGTAGGAGACGGGATGAACACGCAGAAGCAGATCTTCCTGATCGTCATCCTGCTTTTCACCATGACCGCGGGCTGCGCGGCCTACACGGTGATCGAGCTGCCGGTCCGCGCCGTCGACCAGCTGAAGTGGCACGAGGACCAGTCGCTCGAACGCGGAGCCCTCCTCTTCGCCAACAACTGCCGTACCTGCCACGGCAATACCGGCGAAGGCGGGGTCGGCCTGCCCCTCAACACGGCTGAATTCCAGAATCAGGACCCGCTTGTGCTCAGGGCGAACCGGGCCTTGCTCCAGCGCACGCTTGAGTGCGGCCGCGCTGGCACGCGAATGCCGGCTTGGCTGAACACCAACGGCGGCTCGCTCAACGACCGGCAAGTGGAGCACCTGGTCAACCTGATGACGGCCCCCGCCGAAGTCGACGCCGACGGCAACGTCATCGCTTCCTGGTGGGATGAGGCGGAGCATTTCGCCCACAACCTCAACCACGAAATCCCCGTGGTGGTCGGTGGCGACACGCTCGGAACGATCGCCGCCGCCCACGAAATCGGCATCGCCGAATTGGTGGCGCTCAACGGCGGCCGCCCCGACGACGAGCTGAAGAAGGGCATCACGATCAAACTGCCCGATGGTCGCGCCTATAAGATTCGCAAGGAACGCGAGACGCTGCGCAGGATCGCCGACGGTCAGGGTGTTGGCGCGCTGATCCTCGCCCAGCTCAACGGCATCCCGGCGACCGTCGGCAAGAACAACGGCCTCGTCACCATCAAAGACAGCCCGCTTTCGCGATCGACGGGGCTGATCCCGTTCGTCGAAGTGAAGCTGCCAGCTGGCGCCACCTACGCCGTCCGCTCAGGGGACACGCTCAATTCCATCGCCAAGCAGCACGGCCTGACGGCGAGCGCCATCGAGGGCCTCAACCCCGGCCTCGCGCTGACGGCGGATGGCAAGGCGCTCGATGCCGCGCGGAAGCTCCTACTGCCGGATCCGGCGGTCGTCGTCGTCGCGCTGGGCCAAACGCCGACGATCATTGCCCAGCTACACGGCATCACGGTCGACGCGCTGATCGCCGAGAACAGCGGCCTGGACGTCGCGACGCCGGTGGGCGCCGGCCAGCAGCTGAAGTTGCCGAAGGGCTCACGCTACACAATCCAAACCGGCGACACGCTCGAAGCTGTGGCCAAGGCCCACGGGCTTGGCGCCGCGGCGCTCGCGAGCCTGAATAAGCTCGCTGCGGATGCGCACCTGTCGACGGCCGTCATCATCGGACTCCCGAAGGTCGACAAGTACGTGGTGGCGGGCCAGACGCTCGAGGACATTGCCAAGACCTACTCGAATGTGACCGCCGAGGAACTCGCGACGGCGCAGAACCCGCCAGCGGAAGCGAATGCGCTCTATGCCATCGGGACCATTCTCCGCCTGCCAGAGACTGCCCGAGGCACGGCCGCGCCTGACGCTATCAACAGCGGCTCGGCCTGCATCGAGCACGCCGTGCCGCCTTCCAAGCTGCCGGACATCCTCGGCGTGAAGAAGGGACCGCCGCCAGTGCCCGCGGCGGTCACGAAGCTGCTCTTGATCGAATCCAACGCCAACGACTGGACGTTCACGGCGGACGGCACGGCCCAGGCGAAGAACCAGGGCGCCGCCCTCGTCGCCAAGGGCACGACGGTTCAGTTTAAGAACATCATCGGCATCCATACGATCACGATCGGCGGCAAGAAGCCGGGCGTGGACTTCGTCAAGGTCAACGAAACGCAGCAGTTCGCCTTCAACGACGCGGGCACGTTCGAGATCACCTGTGACGTCCACCCCGCGATGACCGGCTACGTCTTCGTCCAGTAACGGCCCACCACCGGGGCGGGCGCAACCAAGAACGGAAAGAGAGGGAGGCCGCAGTGGCCTCCCTCCCTTGCGTCCCAACCGGTGGGTGTGATGGGGGTTACCCCTTCGCGGCCACGGGCGGCTGCGGATTGGTGACGGCGTCGCCGATCGTGTTCGGGAAGACGCGGTCCAGGCTGTCGAGCGTCCAGCCGCCTTCGCGGTAGATGGTGCGCTCGCGGACGGGAAGCGACATCAGGCTGACCTCTGCCCCGCCGACCAGGAAGTCGCGGCCGTTGACGTTGGCCGCGGCGTCCGTGCAGAGGTAGACGACGAGCGGCGCGACCAGTTCGGGGGCCATCGCGGTGATCCCGGTCAGCGCCTGTTCGGCCGACGAATCCTCGGAGGCCGTGGCGCCGGTGGCGCGGGCCGCCGCCCGGCGGCGGGCAGCTTCTTCCATTTCCGGGCTCATCGTCAGGCGCGTGGCGGCACGGGGCCGGATCGCGTTGGCGGTCGCGCCGTACCGGCCCAGATCGAGGGCGAGCGTGCGCGTGAGGCCGACGATGCCTTCCTTGGCGGCCGCGTAGTTGCCCTGCCCCATATTGCCGAGCCCGGATTCGGACGACGTGTTGACAATCCGGCCGCTGCGCTGCTGGCGGAAGACCATCGAAGCGAAGCGAGTCACGGTGAAGTGGCCCTTGAGGTGGACGGCGATAACGGCGTCCCACTCGCCTTCGCTCATGTTGAAGATCATCCGGTCCCGCAGGATGCCGGCGTTGTTGACGAGGATGTCGAGCCGGCCGAAGGCATCGAGCGCCTGCTTCACCATCGCTTCGCCATCGCTGAAGCTGGCGACGTTGCCGTAGTTGGCCGCCCCATCGCCGCCCATCGCCTTAATTTCCGCGACTACTTGGTCGGCGGGCGAAGCATCGCCGCCTTCGCCAGCGGTGCTGCCGCCGAAGTCGTTGACGATGACGCGACAGCCTTCTTTCGCGAGCAGCAGCGCTTCGCCGCGGCCAATCCCGCGGCCAGCGCCCGTGACAATCGCGACCTTACCTTCCAGCCTTCCGGCCATGCAGACACTCCATCTTTCGGTAAACTTGCCCGCTGGTTGGGCGGGCGCAAACACTACGAGTTTAACGGACGTTGCCTTAGCGTCTGCCCGGCCGGCATCCGTGGCGCGGGCGAAGCAATCAGAGCTTGGAGTGACCGCGACGGCAAGGAAGCGCGGCTGCGAACGGCGTTTCCGCGACGCGGGACATCGCTCCGCTCCATGTCTGTCGCGGCTTGGACGCATCCGTCGTGTGACCGGCGGGGCGCACGACGGACGCAGCGGGCTGTACATTGGGAGTCATGAGACTGCTCGTGTTCATGCCGCACCCGGACGACGAGGCTTGCAGCGTCGGTGGGCTCATGGCGCTCGCGGCGCGCGCCGGCTGGGAGGTCGACCTGATCTGCGCCAGCTTCGGTGAACGCGGCAAGCGCCACGATGGTGGCAGGGCCGGGCGAGAGGCGTTGGCGACCGCCCGGGCGGCTGAGCTCGCCGCCTCGTGCGTCATCCTCGGCGCGCGGCCACCGCGCATCTGGGGGCTGCCCGACGGCCAGCTCAGCGCGCTCCCGGACGGCCCTCAACGCGTCGCCGACGCTCTCACGACGCTCGATCCCGGCCTGGTCGTCACGTTGGGCGCCGACGGGGCGTATGGGCACCCCGATCACCTGGCCGTCCACGGCTGGGTTCGGGATGCATGGGAGCGCCTTAGCCGGCCAGCGCCGCTGCTCTATGCGGCGTTTCCGGCTGGCCTGTTTTTGCCGCAATGGGAGAAGGTGCGGGCCATGCTCGGCGAGCCGCCTTCGCCTTCCGCCGAGGCGCTCGGCGTGGCGCCGCTGCATTATGCTGTCGACCTCGCCGCGGTCCGGAGCCTGAAGCGGGCCGCGATCGCGGCGCACCGGACGCAACTGCCGGGTGGCGAACCGGAGGCGCTCTTCCCTGCCGGAATCATCGCGTCCTTGATGGCCACAGAGTGGTTCAGCGATGCCGCCGGCGGGCCGTTCGCCGGGACAGAGGCCATGCTCCGCGCCTTGCAGCAATAGTTTGGCGAGGCCCGGCGTGGGGGGCGCGCCCTCGCCGAGCCTCATGTGAAGGCCGGATCCGTCCGATCCAGCCCGGGTGGAGCTGCGCTCCGGGGCCCGTGGTGCGAGCGGCGCTGCCATCGCACCCAGCCCGGCGAAGTATGTTGCAACCCTCGCGACGATGGGGGCCAATTGAGGCCCCGTTGGGTGGATGTTTGGTGTCAGATGGCGACTCGATCGTCGATGGAGAAGAAGCCGCCCCCCATGCCCGGAATGATGCGAGCACGCCGCTGGTAATCGGCCGCGGTCCCCTCAGGCTGCTGACCGTGGCGGTTATGACTGGGGCGGTCCGCGAAGGGCCGCGCACCCTGCCTTCCAGGACGGAATTGGAGGGGGCCGTGCACGCCCGAGCCAGGCCCGGATGCGCTTCGGGGTCTGCCCGAGTGGGAGCGGCGCGGTCCGATTTTCGCGGACTAATGGAACCTTCGCAGGCATCTCGGCGTTTGGACAGTGGGGAGGGGCAGCGATGCGTCCGGCTGGGCGGCGTCCCCGCGTGTCTTGCCCGGCGGCTGACGGCTGCGGCCCCTCCCAATGCCTGCCCTACTTGCGGTTGAACTTCGATCCGGCCGCTTCGGCGCCGTCCCGCAACACCGCCTCGACGGCGTCGGCCGCGACGATGACGGCATCATCGAGGACGCGCTTGTCGTCCCCGGTCGGCGGCCCAAGCACCCAGCGGGCGACAACTTCCGGGTCCCACGAAGGTTCGCCCCCAGCGGTCGGGCGACCGATACCGATTCTGACGCGGACGAAGCTGGGG
>CAMAUF010000067.1 GCA_945861295.1 bacterium
TCCGTTCAAGCCCGCCGGCCGGAGACGGCCGCCAAACCGTCGCGATCACGCGACCCCAGCGGTCGCCGCTCGGACAGCTGAGGGTGGCGGCCCCGGTCGCTGTGTCCAGCCAATTCAGGAGGCAGCCGCCAAAACTGGCTTCGGGCGAAGGCCTGCCGCAGATCTCAAGGCTGAGACGGGAGTCCGAGGCGGCTGGCGCCGTCGGGAACAGTTCGCCGTCCAACAGCTCCGTCGGCACGGTTACGGCGACCGCGCTGACCCCGCCGGCGATCACGGGCGAGAGCGACGCGGTGGCCCGGCCCACAGCGGAACGGACGAGCGCGCCGCCCTCTCGAGCTTCAAGCGTGAAGGAGGCGAGGTCCGAAGTCCCGGGGCCGCCTGCGACAATCACCAGCGGGGCTTTGCCAAACGGCGGGGTCGGGCTCGCGGCGGTCCGCAGGTTCTCGATGCGGAGGCAGGCCGGGCTCGACGGGACTTGAAGGTCGAGCCCCTTGCCGCCAGCCAGAGACGCCGCCACCGCGCGCACGCGCACTGGAGGGGACAACTGGGCGTTGCCATCGAAGGACGAAGCGAACAGCGCGCCAGCCAGCGCACCGAGCCCGGCAAGCCCAGGTAACCATCGAATCCAGTCAACGCGCCCCATACCGGTGGACGCTACGCATTGTCGCCGCTGCTGACAAGCCGCTGTCCGTTACGCCGAGGTGGAGTCTCAGATGGCGGCCGCGATGTCCTTGCGATACTGCATATCCGCGAACGTGATCCGCGTCGCGTTGTCATAGGCTCTAGCCCGGGCTTCGGCGACCGTCCGGCCGGTGGCAGTGACGGTCAGCACGCGCCCACCGCTCGTGATGAGGCCGCGCGCGGCCTGTTTCGTACCAGCCTGGAAGACCTGCACGTCCGGGTCGACCGTGTCGAGGCCGCGGATGACATAGCCGACCTTGTACGTCGCCGGATAGCCGCCGCTGGCGAGCACGACGGAGACGGCGGAGCGATCCGACCAGCGAACAGTCACGTCCGCGAGCTTGCCCTGGGCGGCGGCGCGGCAGATGGCAAACAGGTCCGACTCGAGTCGGACCATCAGCGATTGCGTCTCCGGATCGCCCATCCGCGCGTTGAACTCGATAACCCGGAGGCCGCCGGGCGTGACCATGAGGCCCGGGAAGAGCGTGCCGTTGAAGGCGTGACCTTCGGCGGCCATGCCGGCCATGACCGGGGCGACGACCTGGCGCTCGACTGCGGTGGAAAGGGCGGTGTCGATGGCGGCGCTCGGCGAATACGAACCCATGCCCCCGGTATTGAGGCCGGTGTCGCCATCCCCGGTGCGCTTGTAGTCCGTGGCGTATGGGAACATCAGAGCGGTCTTGCCATCGCAAAAGGCGTGGGCGCTCGCTTCCCAGCCCGTGAGACGCTCTTCGATGACGACAGTATCGCCGGCGCTACCAAAGTCGCGCCGCACCATCGCGATGTCGAGCGCGTTCAGGGCCTCGGCACGGTCGTTGCAGACCATGGCGCCCTTGCCGGCCGCGAGCCCGTCGGCCTTGACCACGAGCGGGCCATCGGGCATTGACTCCACATAACCGCACGCGGCGCGGTAATCGGTGAAGGTCTCGAAGGGCGCCGTCGGGATGCCATGCCGGACCATGAACGCTTTCGCCCACGACTTGCTGGATTCGAGCCGGGCGGCGGCCGCCGTCGGCCCATAACAGAGGACCCCGGCTTCCGTGAGACGGTCGACGAGGCCCAGCGGCTGCGGGTCGTCGGTGGTCGCGAGGTAGAAGTCGATGCGGAGATCTCTCGCAGCCTTGACCAGGCCCTCGATGTCTTTGGCTTGGATCGCGAGGTTTGTCCCGAACGCGCTCGTGCCTCCGTTGCCGGGCGCGATGAAAATCTCGCCGACGAGCGGGCTCTGGCGCAGCTTCCACGCGACGGCGTGTTCGCGGGCACCGGAGCCAACGAGTAGGACGCGGTCAGGCATTCAGACGGTGACCCACGATGGTGACGCGAGCACGTATCCGCTTAGGCCCCCGGACCCAGCACGCGCGAGGGCACCGCAGCACCCGCCACAGAGCGTCCCGCTCAGGTACGTTCCCTGGATTTCGACCGTTGCAGGGCCAACTAACTGCTGCTCGTCGCAGAACAGGCAAGCATCCTTGAGCTTGGAGCATTTCTCGCACCACGCAGCCGACGCCGTCGAGATGTCGTCTGGTTCCATTTTCTTCCCTGGGATGATCGTTTGTACCCGCGGTGGCTCGGGGGCGAACGCGTGGGAGCCGGGTTTGCATGGGAACCGCTCGTCGAGAGCAGCTTGGATCGCGTTCATCTGACAGCCCCAGTTCTACTTAACCACATCCTAGCGCAGCTTATCAGTTCGGATCACTCCCACTCGATCGTCCCGGGCGGCTTGCTGGTGATGTCATAGACGACGCGGTTGATGCCAGGGACCTCGTTCACGATCCGGTTCGACATCTTCGCCAGAAGGTCATGTGGCAAGCGCGCCCAGTCGGCGGTCATCGCGTCCTCCGCGACCACGGCGCGGATGGCGACGGCGTAGCCGTAGGTGCGGAAGTCGCCCATCACGCCGACGGTCTTCGTGTCCGTCAGCACGGCGAAGCTCTGCCAGAGTTCGCGGTACAGGCCAGCGGCGCGCACCTCCTCCATCACGATGAGGTCGGCCGCCCGGAGGATGTCGAGCTTTTCCGCCGTGACTTCACCGATGACGCGGATTGCGAGCCCAGGGCCAGGGAATGGATGCCGCCAGACGATTTCATCCGGGAGGCCGAGCGCCTCGCCCGCCCGTCGCACCTCGTCCTTGAACAGCGCTCGCAGCGGTTCGACCAGGCCGAGTTTCATATCCGCCGGAAGTCCGCCGACGTTGTGGTGCGTCTTGATCTTCGCGGAACCGGCGCCGGTCGAGGCGCTCTCGATCACGTCCGGGTAGACAGTGCCCTGGCAGAGGAAGCGGGCGTCCTCAATCTTGCGGGCTTCGCGCTCGAACACGCGCACGAAGGTGTTGCCGATGCGGACGCGCTTGGTTTCGGGGTTGGTAACTTCAACCAAGGCCGCAAGGAACTCTTCGCGGGCATCGACGTGGATGAGCTTCATCCGCATATTCCGGTCGAAGGTGTCGAGCACCTCTTCGACTTCGCCGGCTCGCAGCAGGCCGTTGTCGACGAAGATGCAGGTGAGCTGGTCGCCGATGGCGCGATGGACAAGCACGGCGGCGACGCTGCTGTCGACGCCGCCCGAAAGGCCGCAGATGACGCGCCCGGCGCCGACTTGGGTGCGGATCGCGGCGATGCTTTCCTCGACGAAGTTGCCGGGTGTCCACGTGCCGGGGCAGCCGCAGATTTCGCGGACGAAGTTTCGCAGGAGGTCGGGGCCGCGCGGCGTGTGTACCACCTCGGGGTGGAACTGGAGCCCGTAATACTTCCGTTGTGCGTCCGCCATCACCGCGACCGGCGAGTTTTCCGACGATGCGACCGGCGCGAAGCCGGGAGGGAGCGAGGCCACTCGGTCGCCGTGGCTCATCCAGACATCGAGCTGATCCGGCAGGCCGTCGAACAAGGGCGTCTCGCGGTCGCGCTGGATGACGGCCGGGCCGTACTCCTTGGCTGTGCCGGGGATGACGCTGCCGCCGAGTTGGTGGGCCAACAATTGCATGCCGTAGCAGATGCCGAGCACCGGGACGCCGCTTGCGAAGACCCAGGCGGGCGCCTGCGGCGCGCCATCGTCGTAGACGCTGTTGGGGCCGCCGGAAAGGATGACTCCTCGGAGGTCGATGCCCTTCACGCGCTCCCATGTGGCGTCGAACGGGAGCACTTCGCAGAACGTGTCTTGTTCGCGGACGCGCCGTGCGATCAGCTGGCTGTATTGGGCGCCGAAGTCGAGCACGACGATGGTTTCGTGGCGGGTGGGCACGGCATCGATCATAGGCGTCCCACCGTAAAGCGGCGCGGGCCGCCCGGCAACGTCAGGGGGCGGCAAGCGTCTTCGAGGCCCATTGCTGGACGCTCCCCTTGGTGCGCCAGCATATGGCGGTATGCGGCATCGGTCTGTTCGAATCGGGCGTCCAGAGTTCCACGGAGACGTTGCTATGCCGCCACAAGGCGCCATACGCGTTGCTTGGAAGGAGTTCGTCGGTCTCTCCGGGGCAGAGAACGACCTGGGTAGGTGTCTTCCAAGCGGCGGCCGATCCTTCCAGGCCGAGCGAGCCGATGAGGCCCTCCAAGTGCCACTTCGAATCGTCGTCTTCCTTGGTCCAAGGCGAACCGTCGTCGGCTTGCGTGGCGTCTCCCCAGGGGTTCGCACCCCGCAGTTCGGCTTCAAGACCCCAAGGCGGCGCGATGAAGGACGCGCCGGCGACGTTCATCGGTTGGAATTGGAGCAGCCATCGGCTGACTATCAGGCCCCCTGGCTGTGGCCGACGCATAGCACGGTGCGCCCGGTCAGACTTTGAATCTGCCGGTCGAGATGCTGGACGTACCGATCCAAGGTTGGCCATTGAACCGTGTGCTGCGGCTGGTATGGACTCACGCCGTCGTCCGCGTAGGTGAACTCCCAGACGTCGACGCCGGACGCCAGCAGGCCCTCCGCGAGTTCACGAAGTGGCGGACGCGTGGACGTAGTACCTAACCCATTGACGAAGGCTACGACAGACTGGCGGCCATCGGTCAGACTGCGAAGCAGCGAGCCGGAGCCTTTGCTTCGCGGCGGTGACTGGGCGTCCTTCACGAATTGCCGCAGCGTCGAAAGGCTGCCCGAATCTGCCATGCCCGCAAGCTCCCAAACGAATTTAGGGGGTTCCGAGGCTCGTGGCTCGCGAGAGTTGTGGCTGGCCGAACCCGATGCCGTCCCGGTTTCGCTCACGACGCCACGCCTTCTCGATAATCTCGATGTCAGCTTCGCGATGGCGTGCTTCTGGGCCGTCTGGGTTCCCAGCGAACAGATGCACGGACGGTTCGACGTTCGCGTCACAATCACAATGGACGACCGGGATCCCGGCCACCGTCAGAACGGCCTGGAAGCCCGCGTCCACATCGCCCACCGGAACCTCCAAATCCGCCACCGAGCGCGTCATCACCGCCGAACACCGCGCGCACGTTAGACCGCTCCACATTCGGGAAGCGCGACTGACCAGCGTTTGCCGAAGGTCGTCTATCTGGTGTACGAAAACTGGAACTCGAACCGCGTCAGCGACCTGTGACTCGCCCAAGGGAACCTCCTCGCCGTCCGCCAGCCCCCGCAGTGACTCAGGCAACCGCAGCATCTTTGGATCATCATAGCAGGGCTGTCAACATTGGGCCGCTCGTTCCGGCTTGGTCAGCCGCATGGCCCGTCACGCGTCATGCGCTGATACTACGGATGAACACCCTTCGGAGCCTCCCATGATCCTGGCCTTCGGCGCCGACCACGCCGGATTCGCGCTCAAGCAGTACCTCGTCGCCATCGCCCGTGCGGGCGGACACGAGGTGCTCGACCTCGGCCCCTGCAACGGCGACCGCGTCGACTATCCCGATTTCGGAGAGGCGGTCGGCCGCGCCGTGGCCGAGGGCCGCGCCGAGCGAGGGGTCGTGGTGTGCAGCAACGGCGTTGGCATCAGCATCGCCGCCAACAAGGTGCCGGGCGTCCGCTGCGCACTCTGCCACACGTCGTGGGGCGCCGCCCGCGCCCGCGAGCACGTCGATGCGAACGTGCTCGCCCTCGGCGCCCTGGAACTCGGCGTCGCCATCGCCGAAGAGATCTTTCGCGCGTTTGTTTCGACCGAGTGGGACGGCGCGGGCCGTCACGGGGTCCGGGTCGCGAAGTTGATGGACGTCGAGCGGCGCGGGATTGGCGCCGGGGCGGCCGGCGGATGATCGAGGCTTCGATCGGAAAGAAAACGGTCCGCGACATTGATGTCGCGGGTAAGCGCGTCCTCGTCCGCGCCGACCTCAACGTACCGCTGGCCGATGGAGCCGTGGCGGATGACACCCGTATCCGCGAGAGCCTTCCAACGCTCGCCTATCTGCTCGATAAGGGGGCGCGGTTGGTTGTGTGCTCCCACCTCGGACGGCCGAAGGGCGTCGTCCCGTCGCTTTCACTTGCGCCGGTCGCCGGCCGCCTCGCCAACCTCCTCCACCGCGAGGTAATCCTGGCCCCGGACTGCATCGGGCCGGAGACCGCCGCGGCCGTCGCAAGCGCGCCGGACGGGGCCGTCGTCCTGCTCGAAAACCTGCGCTTTCACCCCGAAGAGGAGGCGAACGACCCCGCCTTCGCCGCAGGACTCTCTTCGCTCGCCACCGTCTACGTGAATGATGCGTTTGGCGCAGCCCACCGCGCCCACGCCTCGACCGAGGGCGTTGCGCACTTGCTCCCCGCTGTCGCCGGGCTGTTAATGGAGAAAGAGGTCCGGTATTTGAGCGCTCTCGTGGCCGACCCACCCAGGCCCTTCGCCGCAGTCGTGGGCGGCGCGAAGGTCAGCTCCAAGATCGCCGCGATCAACCATCTCCTCCCCAAGATCGACATCCTGATCGTGGGCGGGGGCATGGCGAACACGTTTCTCAAGGCCACCGGCGTCAACGTCCAAGCTTCGCTCGTGGAGGACGAGCAGGTCGAAGTGGCGCGGACGATCCTCGCGGCCGCGCGAGGGCGCGGCGTAGAGGTCTGCCTGCCGACTGATGTTGTCTGCGCCGACCGGTTCGCGCCCGATGCCCGGGTCGCCGTCGTCCCAGCGGATTCGGTGCCCGAAGGCTTCATCATCCTGGACATCGGCCCACAAACCGTGGGGCTCTACGCGGAAGCGCTGCGGAAGGCGAAAGCCGTCGTCTGGAACGGGCCGATGGGCGTGTTTGAGTTCCCTGCCTTCGCGCGGGGCTCGTTCGCAATGGCGCGGACGATCGCTCGCTTGAGCGCGGTGACGGTCGTCGGCGGCGGCGAGACGGCGCAGGTCGTCGCAGACGCCGGCGTGACGGACCAGATTACCCACGTTTCGACGGGCGGCGGCGCCTCGCTGGAAATGCTTGAAGGTCGCGTCCTCCCAGGTGTGGCGGCGCTGCTGGATTCGGACGCCTAACGATGTTGTTCGTTTTTCGCGGCATGCGGGTCTTTCAGATGCTCCTGGCCATGGCCGCCCTCGGCCTCGGGGTCGCGACCGTCTTCGTCATGAAAGCGGCCTTCGACCAGGACTCGTACTGGTTACTCCCGTTCGGGTTCATCATGGCGCTGATCTTCGTGCTGCTCTTCCAGATGACGCTGCGCACGCCGACCTCGTACGTCGCGATCGCCGATGAGCGGACGCGCATCCGCTTCGCCGGGTTCGTGGACACGGTGGTCGACAACCGGGACATCCTCGGCGCGCGCGTGATGAAGTTCCCGGTCATCGGCGGCTTGGGCGTACGGACGAACTTCCGGGGTTCGGTCGCGCTGATCACGTCCTTTGGCGAAGCGGCCGAACTCACGCTGCGCCACCCCATCCGAATTTGGGTCATCCCGCGGCTCCTCCCGGCCAAGGCGACGCGCCTCGTCCTTTCCGTCAAGAATCCCCAGAAGCTGGTCGACCGCTTCTCGCCCGGCGGCGGGATCCCGGCAGCCACCCCTGGTAAGCCCAAGCGCAAGCCCAAATCGAGGTAAGTACATGCGGACACCGTTCGTCGCTGGCAACTGGAAAATGAACACGAGCGAAGCCGAAGCTGTCGCGCTTGCGAAGGCCGTGGTTGTCGCGGCGGCGGGCGCTCCCTGCGATGTCGCCGTCTGTGTGCCGTTCCCGCACCTGGGGCCGGTCCGTTCGGCGCTTCAGGGCTCACCCGTGCTGCTCGGCGCCCAGGATGTGTACTGGGAACCGAAGGGCGCCTTCACGGGCGAGGTCAGCGTCGCGATGCTCGCGGACTACTGTCGTGTCGTCATCATCGGCCACAGCGAGCGCCGTCAGTTGTTCGGCGACACCGACGAGTGGGTGAACCGTAAGCTCGTGGCCGTCCTCGCTTCGCCGCTGGACCCGATCGTCTGCGTGGGCGAAAGCCTCGAAGAACGTCGCGCTGGTTGGGCCGAGGCCGTGCTGTCTCGCCAGATCCGCGCGGGCTTCGCCGGGATCGAGCTGAGTTCGCGGATCACCGTCGCCTATGAGCCCGTCTGGGCGATCGGGACAGGCGAAACGGCGACGCCGGAGGTCGCGCAACAGGCCTGTGCCTTCGTCCGCAGCCAATTGCGCCTGCTCGGCGGGCCGGTGGCGGACGAAATGCGCATCCAGTATGGCGGCAGTGTCAACGCGGAGAACGCGGCCACGCTCCTCGCCCTCCCGGACATCGATGGCGCGCTCGTGGGGGGCGCGGCCTTGAAGGCGGATCAGTTCGCGGCGATCATCGCAGCGGCGAAGCTATGAACCGGCTGGTTGTCGCCATCGTCGGGCCGACGGGTACAGGTAAGTCCGGCGCGGCGCTTTCGTTGGCTCAGGCCATCGGGGGCGAGATCGTCAACGCCGATTCGCGCCAGGTCTACCGTGGCATGGATATTGGCACGGCCAAGCCATCGTTTGCCGACCGTGCACTTGTCCGGCATCACCTCTACGACATCTGCGACCCTTCAGAGACGTTCAGTCTCGCATTGTACAAACGCCAGGCCCTGGCCGCGTTTGAGCAAATCTGGGCGCGTGGGTCCTTCGCCTGGTTAGTTGGCGGCACTGGCCAGTATGTCTGGGGCTTGCTCGAGGATTGGAATGTGCCCGAAGTGGCCCCGGACGAGGCGCTCCGGGCCGAACTGGCGGCCTTCGCCGCGGAGCACGGCCCCGACGCGCTCCACGCTCGCCTCGACCGTATCGACCCCGTCG
>CAMAUF010000068.1 GCA_945861295.1 bacterium
GATCAACGCCTACGGGCAGACGGAATCGACCGCGACGCTGACCTTCCTCGACGCCGACGACCATGACCTGCGCACCGACACAGCGGTCAAGGAGAAGCGCCTGCGGTCCGTTGGCCGGCCCATGCCGGACGTCGAGATCGGCATCATGAGCGAGGCCAACGCCATCCTCCCGACGGGCAAGGAGGGTGAGATCTGCGTCCGGTCGCCGCGCGTCATGAAGGGGTACTTCAAGCAGGACGCCGAAACGGCGAGCGCGATCATCGACGGCTGGCTGCACACGGGCGACGTTGGCATGGTCGACGAAGGCGGCTACCTCTTCATCACGGGCCGCAAGAAGGACCTCATCATCCGCGGTGGCGAGAACATTTCGCCGGGCGAAATCGAGGCGGCGCTGACCGCGTTCCCTGCCATCGAAGAGGCCGCCGTCATTGGCGTCCCGGACGCGGAGTGGGGCGAAGTCGTCAAGGGCGTCATCGTCTTCAAGCCGGGCGCGACGGCGAGCGTAGCCGAACTGGTGGAGTACACGAAGGGACGGCTGGCTTCGTACAAAGTGCCGCAGTACTACGCCGTCGTGGGCGAACTGCCACGCAACCCGATGGGCAAGGTGCTGAAGAACGACCTCCGCAAAAGCAACGGCGAACCGAAGCACGAGGGCATCGGCTAAAGGATAGGGAGGCCACGATAGTGCCAGTTGAACGTGTACGAATTACGGACGAGCAGCGCGATTTGGTGCTCAGACAGTCCGAGGGTCACTTCCTCGAAGTGAAGTCCATTGAGGTCCTCCCTGCTCGACTCTCCAAGACCGTCGCCGCGTTCGCAAACGCTGACGGAGGGGAGTTATATATAGGGATAGATGAAGATAAAACAGCGGGACGATATTCGTGGCGAGGATTCCCGACGATCGAGGCTGGTAACAGTCACCTTCAAGTATTTGAGGATCTTTTCCCTCTTGGAACCGACTTTGCGTACACGTTTTTGGAGTGCGAAGGATATCCTGGAATCATCCTGCGAGTCTCCGTGCTGAAGACTGGTGCCATCAAGAAGGCCACCGATGGGCAAATCTATCTCCGCCGCGGCGCGCAGAATTTGCCAGTAAGCACTCCGTCTGCGGTCAAGCAATTAGAATACACCAAGGGCTTATCGTCTTTTGAATCGGAATTGCTGAACGTAGATAGTTCCTTGATAACTAATTCGATTCCAATTATCGAATTCATGCTTAAAGTAGTTCCGACGGCTGACCCCGCCGCATGGCTTAGTAAGCAGCAGGTATTACGGGACGGACGCCCCACGGTGGCAGGAGTCGTGTTGTTTGCCGAGGAACCGCAGGCGCTCCTTCCCAAGAGATGTGGCATTAAAGTTTACAGATACCGAACCAAAGACTCAACCGGTTCACGCGAAACACTCGCCGCCGATCCGAGTACAGTCGAAGGTCACGCATACTCTCAGATTCGTGAGGCCGTATCAAAGACTACGTCCGTAATCGGAGAGGTTAGAAAACTTGGTTCTGATGCTCTAGAGACCATCGAATATCCTCCGGATACGTTGCACGAAATTATCACTAATGCAGTGTTGCATCGCGACTATAGCGTTGCGGATGACATACATGTACGAGTCTACGACAATCGCATCGAAGTTGAGAGTCCCGGTAGATTGCCGGCACATATTACTCCGAGGAACATATTAACAGAACGCTTCGCCCGTAACGGCACGATTGTCCGACTGATCAATAAGTTTCCCAACCCACCGAACAAGGATGTGGGAGAGGGCTTAAATACGGCATTCGCGGCGATGACAAAGTTGGGCCTGAAGGAGCCTGTCATCGTAGAGAAAGAGAACTCGGTTTTAGTCACTATAAAGCATGAACCGTTAGCTTCTCCAGAAGAAATGATCTGCGTATTTCTGGAAACACACGTCACTATCAGAAACAAGGAGGCAAGGGAAATTTCGTTCATCCACGAAGATCACAAGATTCGAAGCATATTTAAGCGACTAGTGAAGCGTGAATTGTTAGAGAAGGTTCCAGGAACGGACAGATCAACGACCACCTATGCACGAGGGCGGCAGTTTTTAGGCTGGAAGCGCACGGTTGACCCCAGATCAACCACCGATGATGGACTGGCCGCTCCGCCAACCGAGCCGTAGGCGGGGCCGACCTATTCGGTGCCGCGCCAAGAGCTTTGCGGGCGCGTGTGGACACGATCCAGTCGGAGGTTGATGACCTACCGTTCCGCGCCTTTGGAGGCGGATGGCCGAAAAGCGCCCAGCCGCCGGTAGCCCCCGCCGGTCCCTCCCAACCATAGCGCGCGAGACGCCGCTGGTGCGCTACGATGGTCGCATGCAAGTCACCGTCGAACTCGATGAGGATGTCGCCGCGGCCCTCCAAGCGGCCGGCGGCGAAGGTTCGGAGGTGGTCCGGGAGGCCGTGAACGCTGCCCTGCGTGACTGCCTCCGCGCCCGCCGGCCCGCCGAAGCTCGGCCACCCTTCGAGCTGCCGGTCTGGCCCCTCGGCCTCAAAGTCGATATCGAGTGCGTCTGGCGGGCGATTGAGGAGGCCGAGGGGCAGAGCCTCAAGTGATGCTGCTCGACGCCAACCTCCCGATTTACGGGGTCGACCCATCAGCCGCACACCATGCTGTTGCGCGAAGGTGGCTGGAAGAGTCCATGGCCAGCGACGCGCCGATCGCCTTTCCGCTGATCTCCCAGCTGGCGTTCCTTCGGGTGACCACCAACCGGAAGCTGGCTTCGGCCCCGCGGCCGGTTGTTGAAGTATTCATGACGCTTCGGTTATGGCTAGAGCAGCCGAACGTCTGGGTGCCGGCGCCCGGCGCTGGTCACCTCGCGATCTTTCAAGCGCTCTCCGAGCGTTACGCCCTCAGCGGCCCAGATCTCATGGACGGCCACCTCGCCGCGCTCGCGATCGAACACGACCTCACGATCGTGTCGTTCGACCGCGGCTTCGGGCGCTTCGCCGAAGTCCGTTGGCTCAACCCAGCAAGCCCGTAACGCACCCGCTCAGCGGCTCCGTTCGCGCCTTCGCGCCCCGTTCCATAGAATCGCGAAGCGCACTTTGCGCGATCGTTACCGTTTTCACGCGCTGAGGAAACCGCCGGATGAGCCTTTTCAACCGCAACACCGCTCCTGCCCTTTCGACTCCCAACGCCGGTCCGGCCCACAAAGGGACCCGGCTGAACTCGCTTGGCGGCTTGTTGCTCCCGCTGGCGGGCCTGGGCGCGCTCTCCGCGTTCGAGCTTGCCCGCACGGCCGACCACGAATCCGCCCAGCGTGAGGTGTTCCTCAACATCTCGTACCCGGTGATCATGTACTTCGTCTTCGGCCTCGCCGTCGCGATCATCGGGGCCGCCTTCTTGCGGCGTATGCGGATGTGGCGCCTGGGCAAGAGCCACAACGTCACTGACCAGCTCGGACTCCGCGTCTGGAACATGTTCAGTCTCGGCGCCGCCACGGGGCGCGTCCCGCGCGATCGTTACGCCGGGGTCATGCACTGGTGCATCTACTCCAGCTTCGTCGTGCTCACGCTCGTCACGTTGCTCCTCGCCCTCGACGACTACCTGCCGCTGATCTTCGGGCAGGACGCCGAGCACGCCTTCCTTCGGGGCGGCGTCTACCTCGGCTACAGCCTCGTCGGCGACGTCTTCGGGCTCATCGGCCTCGCCGGCGTCGCCATGGCCATCCATCGCCGTTACGTGAAGGCGCCGGCCAAGCTCGGCTGGGACAAGCGTTCGTCTGAGGACGCCCTGATCGTCGGGCTGCTCGGCTTCACCCTCTTCAGCGGCCTGATCGTGGAGGGCTTCCGGATCGGCGGCGACGAAATCCCCGCCGGCAAGGAAGACTGGAGCTACTGGTCCCCGGCCGGCTGGACAGTCGCAAAGATCTTCAGCGGGATGAGCGAATCGGCCCTCCTGAACGTGCACGAAGTGATCTGGTGGACGCACATCGTCGCCGCCTTCGGCCTGCTGACGCTCATGGCTTTGACCAAGTTCCGTCACATCGCCCTGGCGCCGGTCAACGCCTTCCTGAAGAAGCCTGGCTCAGGCCCGGCCTACCTCGCGCCGATGGGCGACTTCGAGAAGCTGTTCGAGGCGGGCGCCAGCCTGGGCGCCAGCAAGCTCCAGGACTTCTCGTGGAAGCAGCTCTTCGATACCGACGTCTGCGTGCGTTGCGGGCGCTGCACGGAGGTCTGCCCGGCCTGGACGGCAGGGCAGCCCCTCAGCCCCATGGCGATCATCCAGGACCTCAAGACCTACATGAATCACGCCGGCCCCCTCCTGATCGCCGGCAAGGACCCTGCCGAACACCTCGAAGGCGAGCTCGTCGGTGGGTACATCAAAGACGAATCGCTCTGGGCCTGCCGCACCTGTATGGCCTGCGTCCAGGAATGCCCCGTCATGATCGAGCATGTGCCGACGATCGTCGAGATGCGCCGCTACCTCGTGATGGAAAAGGCGAGCGTCCCGCCGACCGCGCAAGCCGCACTCCAAAACCTCGAACAGCGCGGCCACCCCTGGCGCGGGACGCAGTTCACCCGCGAGACATGGATCGAACAGCTCCGCGCTGAGGGCATCGATGTGCCCGTCTTCGATGGCAGCCAGGAGTACCTCTACTGGGTCGGCTGCTCAGGGGCACTGGTCGAGCGAAACGTCCCGATCACGAAGGCGATCGTCAAGCTGCTCGTCGAAGCCGATGTCAGCTTCGGCGTGCTTGGGCAAACAGAGACGTGCAGCGGCGACCCAGCCCGCCGCCTTGGCAACGAATACTTGTACGCGACGCTCGCGACCAGCAATTCGGAATCGTTCAACGAGATGGGCGTCCGCCGCGTCATCACCGCCTGCCCGCACTGCTTCAACACGTTCTCCAACGAATACCCGGACTTCGGCGGCAAGTATGAAGTCACGCATCATTCGGAGTTCTTGCGCAACCTCGTCAGCCTCGGCAAGTTGAAGCCGAAGGAGACGGACGGCGCGACCATCACGTACCACGACTCCTGCTACCTCGGCCGCGGCAACAACATCTACGATGCCCCGCGCGACATCCTCTCGAGCATCCCCGGCGTCAACCTCGTCGAAATGCCGCGCAACAAGGAGAAGGGCATGTGTTGCGGCGCTGGCGGCGGCAACATGTGGCAGGAAGAACAAGGCACGCGCGTCAACCACCTCCGCGCCGCCGAGGCCATCAACACTGGCGCCAGCATCGTCGCGACCGCCTGCCCGTTCTGCGTCCAAATGTTCGAGGACGGGATCAGCGCCGTACAGCCCGACGCGGACCGCCGTTCGATCAAGGCGTACGACATCGCCGAACTGCTGGAAGTCAGCGTGCGTCCGCTGCCGCTCGCGGCCGCCGATGGCGCTGGCGTCATGCCCGCGGGCGTGGCCTAACGGGCGTCCCAGCGGCTATACTCCTGGCATGGGCATCGTCATCGAGGATGTGCACGACCTCATCCACCTGCTCGCCGCCAACCCGGCGTTGCGGGAAGAGCTGCGGCCGCTGATCCTTGACGACGGGTATTGGAAGATCCCCGGCGCGCTCGACCGCCTCGCGGAGCGGATCGCTGGGCTCGAAGCACGGTTCGAAGACCTCGACAAGCGGCTGGAAGCCTTCCGGCACGAGACGTACGAGTTTCGCGATGAGATGTACTTGTTTCGTGAAGCGTCGTTGAAGTTTCAGGCGGAGATGCTCGCCTTTCGGGACGCTACGAATACGCGGTTCGATGCCGTGGATGTCCGGTTCGATGCCGTAGACGCACGGTTCGAGGCTGTAGACGCGCGGTTCGATGGAATCGACGACCAGCTCCATTCCATGAAGACGGACATCGGGCACCTACGAGGCGATGTCCTGGAAGGCAGGTACATCGACCATGTCCGCCCATGGTTCGGCAAGTGGCTGCGGCCGGTCGAGCTGACTTTCGTCGACGACCTCGTCCTCGTCGAGGATGCCCTCGAGGCCGGGAGGATTAGCCAAGCGGAGGTTGACGACCTCCGGCATGCCGACCTGCTGGTTAAGGGCCGGAGCCGGGCGAAGAGCGGCCTCCCGGAGGGCGAGGTCGTCCTCGCGGTGGAGGTCTCGACCGTGATCGATACGAAGGACGTCAAGCGCGCCGTCCGCCGGGCCGAGATCCTGGCGCGGGCCGGTTACGCCGTTGTCCCGTTCTGCGGCGGCTACACGGTTATCCCCACTGCTGAAGAAGAGGCAACCGCCCACAGCGTCGTCCTGGATTTCAGGCGCATGCGTTAAGGGCCCGCCGTCCGCGTAGCTCCACTTTCGCCGTCTTCAGTCTCGTCGAAGAGCGCGAGGACGGCCCGTACCGCTTCAAGGTCCGGCGGGCGCCAACCGCAGCCGAGGCGGGAAAGCGCGGCGCGCAAAGGTTCGAGGCCGTCGCTTTCTTCGATAACTCGCCGGAGCTGCGCCGCTGCCCGCCGTCGCTCGGCCGGTCGCGCCGCCGCAGCGTAGGCCCGCGCCCCGCCTTCCGCGCTGCCGTGCTCCAACGCGAAGTCTTGATGCAGGTAGCCGATCAGGAAGCGCCGCAACGCCGCCGCCGGTCGCCGTTGCCGTCCCGCCCGCTCGTCCATGTGCGTCGCTCCTCGTCAGTCGTCTGGATAGCTGGTGAGCACGTACCAGTTGGCGCCGGCGGCCCGCAAGACCACCACGGCGGACCGCACAGCCCGGGCGCTCCGCTCGCCCTGGCGGATGGTGCGGCCGATGACCTCCCCGGCGTCATAGTCGATGACGAGGTTCTGGCGGTCGCCGGCTTGGCGAGCCCAGCGCTGCACGGCGGCCTGGTGCTCTTGTAGCGCCAGCCCGACAACGCGCTCGGCCGTGGCGCGGTCCGTATAGGTGGAAGCCGCCGAGATCTCGGGCTCACGGTCGAGACGTTCTCGGAGTTGCGGGTCGGTCCGCGCGACGTGGCGTTCGAGCGTATGGCCGCCAGCCGCTTCATCCTGGGCGAGGTCGCGCCGGGCGCCGTCGAGTTTCGCGCCGGAGGCGGTCGCCGTCGCGGCCGGAGCCGTACGGGTGCCTGCCTTCGTCGGACTGGCCGAGGGACGCGTCGCCGTGGTGACGCTGGCCTGCGAGGCGCTGGGCGTTGCTTCCCCCGGGGACGCGGGCTTGGCATCCCCGCGGGGCCAGTTCGCGACCGCGAATCCCCCGATAAGGACGACGAAGACGGCGATAATCGGCAACAGGACCTGGATACGATGGCGCATTCGGCTACGCCGGCGCCGCGGCGATAGCGGTGCCCGTGCGGTAGACGCGCCGCAGGTGTGGGCCCGCCGCGAGACTGAAGACGATCACCGCGAGGAAGACGAGCCCCGGCAGCGCGAACAGCACCGGGATGCCGGTGTGGTCCGCCAACGACGCGAAGCCGAGGTTGGCGACCGCCATGATCCCGCCCGCCGACATCAGGTTCAGGCTCATCACCCGGCCCCGGATCTCGTCGGGGATGATCTCTTGGAGGAAGACGGCCGTCAGCGCCATAAACATCGCCTGCGAGGCGCCCATGATGATGGCGCATTCGACCGCGTTGACGAGGTGCACCGTCGTCGCCATGAGGATTGGCGCGCCGCCCGAGACGATGCCGCAAATCAAATAGATCGGCCCGCGCCGCACGCCCGTCATGAATGAGAGGATGAAGGTGCCCACGAGCGCCCCGATCCCGACTCCCGCACTGATGACCGTGAAGCCGCCGCCCGGCTTGTGCAGTTCATTCTCGGCGAAACCCGGCAGCATCGCGTCGTACGACATCGTCAGCGCGCAATGGAGGAAGACGAGCCCGATGAGACTGAACACGGCGCGGTTCCCGGCGATGTACGAGGCGCCCTCCTTCAGGTTTCGCCAGACCTGGCCGATGTGCTCGATACCGCCCCGCGATGATGTCCGCACCTGCGACATCGAGACGAACGAGAGCAGCGCGAAGACGGCCGCGATCGCGTACGCCCCTTCGACGCCCGCCGAAGCCAGGATTGGCCCGGCCAGCAGCGGTCCGGCGGCACGGGAGCCTTGCTGCGTCGTCGTGTGCAGCATGATCGCGTTCGATCGGGCGTAGGGCGTCACCACGTTCGCGAGCAGGGCCGAGTCCGCCGGGATCTCGGTCGAACGGACGATGCCTTGCGCGAAAGCGAGGCCGACCACGAGCCAGACCGTCAGCACATCGGTGAGGGCGAGGACGGCGAGGACCACCGTAATGGCGAAGCTCGCCAGCCGCGTCACGCGCACCAGGTAGCGGCGCTCGTACTTGTCGGCGACCATGCCGCCGAGGGGGGCGAGCAGGTAGGGCGACATCGAAGCGAAGGTGGCGACGCCGACCCAGAACGAGGAGCCGCTGATCTTATGGACGATGTAGGCGTTGGCGAGCAGCAGCGTCCACAGCGAGATGCTGGACGCCGCCGTCCCGGCCCAGAGGAAGCGAAAATCACGATGGGCGAGAGCGGGCATGTGCCGAACGAGCGCCATGTGGCGATTCTACGCGGAACGTGCTTGGGGCGCTGTGGCTTCAGGAACCTACCGCTCCGACCCCCGCCGCACTGCCGGCAGTCGTCGTCCAGCAGCGGTTCGATTGCGGCCAAGTGACCCGTCGATCCTGCCCGCGCGGCCGTAGTGCGCCCGGGCCTCCGGGCTGATGGTAGCGAGGGGTGTGCCCAGCCCGATCCATGGCACACCTCACGAGAGGCGAGTGGCCACGATTTGCGGGGTAGAAAGGATATCCTTGCACCTGAAATAAGGTTCAACTAATATTGTGCGA
>CAMAUF010000069.1 GCA_945861295.1 bacterium
CATCGTCGACCGCGCCAAGGACATGATCATTTCGGGCGGCGAAAACATCTACACGAGCGAAGTCGAGAACGCGATCTTCACGCACCCGGCAGTCCTCGAAGCGGCGGTTATCGGCATCCCGGATGACCGTTGGGGCGAAGTCGTGCTCGCCGTGGTTGTGCCGAAGGACGGGCAAACCGTGACGGAGCACGAGATCATCGAGCACTGCCGGACGCAAATCGCCGCGTACAAGTGCCCGAAGCAAGTCGTGATCCGGGCCGAGCCGCTGCCGAAGAGCGGGCCGGGCAAGATCCTCAAAACGGAGCTGCGCAAGCCCTACTGGGAAGGGCGCACGAAAAACGTGAACTGAGCCTGGCGGCCGGCCCGTGGGTCGGCCGCTTCTAGCCCCGAGGTAGCCCGAGGCCCCGGGTCGCGATGATGTTGCGCTGGATCTCGCTGGTCCCGGCAGCGATCGTCGCGGGGACGGAGAGCATGTAGTTGTTGGCCGCGCGGATGCGGTGTTCGCCCTCCAGGCCGGCCGGTTCGCGGAACTGGCCGGCGAGGCCGGTCAGGTGCATCGCTGTCGCGTCTACGCGTTGTTGCAGCTCCGAGCCGAACATCTTGTTCATCGAAGCCTCCATGTTGGGCACTCCGCCGCGCGCCTGAATCGAGACGACCTCGAAGGAGAGCAGTTCACAGACGGCCGTCTCGACGGCGCGGTCGGTGAGCTCCATCCGGTACGCCGCCGGGACGCCGGAGTCCGAACCAGCCCGCGCCTGCACGTATCGGCCGAGCCGGCCGACTTGCTTCTTGATGTTGACGACGCGGGCCACGTTCGAGCGCTCAAAGTCCAAGGTCGTCGTGCCCACGTACCAGCCGCGATTCTCCTCGCCGATCCGGTTGCGGACCGGGACGCGGACATCCTCGAAGAAGACCTCGTTGAAGATGTGTGTGCCCGCGAGGTTAATCAGCGGCCGGACCGAAATGCTTGGCGACTTCATGTTCATCAGCAGGTAGCTGATGCCGCGATGCTTGGGGGCGTCCGGGTCGGTGCGCGCGAGCATGAAGATCCAATCGGCGCGGTGGGCGCCGGAGGTCCAGATCTTCTGGCCGTTCACGACATAATCGTCGCCGTCGCGGACGGCGCGGGTCTGGAGGCTGGCGAGGTCGCTGCCGGAGCCAGGCTCGCTGAAGCCCTGACACCAAGCGACTTCGCCCTTGAGCATGGGGCGCAAGTGTTCGAGGCGCTGCTCCTCGGTGCCGTGGAGCATGATCGTCGGGCCAACGAGGTTCAGCATCTGGCGGCTCGTGGGCGCTCCCGCGCCCGTGAGTTCTTGGCTGAGGACGAACTGCTCGAGCGGCGACATGTCTGCGCCGCCGTACTTCTTCGGCCAGGCCGGCGCGATCCAACCGTTGTTGCCGAGGGTGTCGAGCCATTCTTTGACACGGCCCTCGTCTTGCTGCGCTTCCCCGAGTGGGTTGTCGTCTTCGTCGATGACGCGGCCGCGCTTCCAGTTGGTCGCGACGAACTCGCGGACGGTTTGGCGCCACGTGGCGAGATCGGTGGTGTCGGTGAAACGCATCGTTGTGCCCTCAACCTGAATGTGCGCCCGATTGTACCGGCTTGGCGCTTGTTCGCGAGCCGTTGCGAGGCGTGCTTCGCTCCTCTAGGATTCAGACATGGCCGCAGCACCAACCTCAATGCCAACGGTTGCACCCGCGAGGCCGGCGGTGTCCCAGCGGCCGCCCCTCGAGTCCGGCATGCGCCTGACGAGCGTCGAGTTCGAGCGCCGGTACGAGCTGTATCCAGAGATTCGCCGGGCGGAACTGATCGAGGGGGTGGTTTACGTGTCATCACCGATGCGCCACGAACTCCATGGCAAGCCGAGCCTCCTCGTCGGCGCCTGGCTGGGCGCCTACATAGCCCAGATGGAGGACACGGTTGATGGCGGCGAAGGCTCGACGGTCCGCCTTGACCCCGACAACAATGTCCAGCCCGACGCCTTCCTTCGCCGGCCCGAGGGCGCCTCACGGCTCACGGAAGATGGCTATTTGGCGGGGCCGGTGGAGTTGGTGGTCGAGGTTGCCGCGAGCAGCGTCTCGGCGGACATGGGGCCGAAGCGCAACGCCTATCGCCGCAACGGCGTCCTTGAGTACATCGTCTGGCAGATCTACGAGAACAAGCTCGATTGGTTCTGGCTCACCCCAGACGGCGATTACGAGTCGCTCCTGCCCGACGACCGCGGCGTGATTGAGAGCCGCGTGTTCCCGGGCCTGCGCCTGCTCGTGCCCGCGCTGCTGGCGCGCGATTTCGCGGCCGTGTTGGCGGAACAGAACGCTTCGGGCTAGCTCATTTCGCCCCAGTTGCGGCCTTGTTTCACATCGACCTTGAGCGGCACGACCATTTCAATGCTTGCCGGCATGAGGCGCTTCGCCAGTTCGGCGATCGCTTCCGTCTCATCCTTCGGCCCTTCGAAGATCAGTTCGTCGTGCACCTGGAGGATCATCCGGCTCGTGAGCTTCCGTTCACGCAGCTCGGCGTCGACCGTGATCATGGCGAGCTTGATGATGTCGGCGGCGGCGCCTTGGATCGGCATGTTGATCGCTTCGCGCTCGGCGGCGCTGCGCACCTGAAAGTTCGAGCTGTGGATGGCTGGCAGGTAGCGCCGGCGTCCGAACAGGGTCTCGGCGTAGCCCTTCTCCTTGGTCAGCGCCAGCGTCTTGCGCTGCCATTCGGCGATGCCGGGGAAGCTGGCGTAGTAGGACTTGATGAACGCTTCCGCCTCCTCCCGCGACATCCCGGTCCGGCTAGCGAGGCCGAATTCGCCCATGCCGTAGGCGATGCCAAAGTTCACCATCTTGGCGGTGTCGCGCATCGGCCGGGTGACGTCGGCGGGGTCGACGCTGTAGACGGTCGCGGCGGTGGCGCGATGGATGTCCTGGTCGGCGAGGAACGCCTCGATCAAGCCGCGGTCGCCGGTCACGTGAGCGAGGACGCGCAGTTCGATCTGCGAGTAGTCGGCCGCCACGAACCAGGCGTCGCGGAAACCCTCGGCCACGAAGGCCGTCCGGATGGAACGGCCCGTATCCGTGCGCACCGGGATGTTCTGCAGGTTCGGGTTGTTGCTGCTGAGGCGACCGGTGGAGGCGACCGTCTGCTGAAAGTCTGTGTGGATGCGGCCATCGCCCGCCACGGTCCCCGGCAGCGCGTCGAGGTAGGTCGATTTCAGCTTCGTGAGGCCGCGATACTCGAAGATTTGGTCGATGATCGGGTGGGCGCGGAGCCCTTCGAGTGCCCGCTGGTCGGTGCTGTAGCCCTGCGTCATCTTCCGTGTTTTCGGGAGGCCGAGTTCCTTGAAGAGGATGTCACTAAGCTGCTGGGGGCTGCCGATGTTGAACTCGTGTCCGACTAGGCTGTAAATCTCTTTCTCGGCGGCCGCGATTTCCACGGTCATCCCGGCTGAAAACTCGCGGAGGATGCCGCTGTCGATGGCGATGCCCCAGCGCTCCATCCGGAAGAGGACGGGGACGAGCGGCAGCTCCATGTCCGTAAACAGCTCCCATTGGCTGCGTTCGTGGAGCTGCGCTTCGAGTTGCGGGCGGATGCGGAGGACCATGTCGGCCTGTTGGCAGGCCATCTCGGCCACGCGGGGAATGTCGACTTCGGCGAGCGAGATGGTCTTGCGGCCTGTCCCGGTGAGGGTGATGGGCTCCACGAGTTCGATGCCGAGCCGTTCTGCCACCAGCGAGCCCAGCGCTGACGACGTTTCGCCGAGCAGGAACGCGGCGATGTTTACATCGAACTCCGCGCCTTCGAGCGTGGCCCCAACCCGCGCGAGCATGTGCAGCAGGTACTTCGTCCCGTAGGTCGTCTTCGTCACCGTGGGGTCGGCGAGGAGTGGGCCGAGCGCGTCCAGCACGGTCGTGAGCGGCAGTTGGCTCTCAGATTCCTCCAACCGGGGAGCATGACCGGTGGGCACGTACCAGGCGCGACCTGGCTCGGTGGCGAACGAGAGCCCGAGGAGCAGCGGATGGAGAGTATCGCCGGCCGTCGAGAGGGCGGCGAAGCCGAAGTGCCCCCGGGCGCGAAGCGCCGAAGCGAGAGCGACGAGCTCCTCCTCAGTTGTGATGACCTCGTACGCAATCGGAACGTCGGCGGCGGCCTGCTTATCGGCCGTGGGTTGCGAGCCCAGCACCTCGCGCAGCCGCTGCGAGAGCACCCGGAACTCGAGTTCGCGGAAGAGCGTCAGCACGCGTTCCTGGTCGTAGTTCTGGACGCGGCACGCTTCGAGGTCGAACGGGATCGGCAGGTCCGTCCGGATCGTCACGAGGTCCTTGTTCTTGCGCGCGACCTCTTCGCCGCCGATGAGCTTCTGCTTGAGCGCCCCCTTGGTCAGCTCGATGTTCTCGTAGATCGACTCGACCGTCCCGAACTGGCGGATGAGGTCGGTCGCGGTCTTTTCGCCGATGCCCTTGATGCCCTCGATGTTGTCGCTCGTGTCCCCTTTAAGGGACTTGTAGTCGATCATCAGCTTCGGGCTGAAGCCCCACTTTTCCGCGGCTTTCTGTTCGTTGTAATCGACGACATCGCGCTGGAACGGGCGGAACATGAAGAGGTTGACATGCGGCCCGATCAGTTGGACGAGGTCGGTGTCCAAGGTCGCGAGGTAGGTCTCGATCCCGGCTGCCGAGGCGATCCTGGCAATCGTCCCGGCGACATCGTCGGCTTCATAGCCGCGAAGCTCGTAAATCGGGATATTGAACGCTTCGAGCATCTGGCGGACGCGTGCCATTTGGACGAGCAACTCCGAAGGGGTCGGGCGGCGGGTTGCTTTGTAGGCCTCGCTCGCCTCGTGACGGAAGGTGGGGCCGCCGGCATCCCAGGCGGCGCAGAGGTGGGTCGGCTTCAGCATGTCGAGGACGCGGATCAGAGTCTCGGCGTACCCGTGCGTGGCAAAAGTGAGCTCGCCCTTGGAGGTCATAAGCGGCTGCTCGGAGGCGGCCATGGCAAAAAAGGCACGGAAGAGGATGCCGTGCGAGTCGAGGACGACGAGGCGGGTCTTGGCGGGAGCGTTTGTGGCCATGGCGGGAGTATACGGGCGTTCCAGTTCGCCGTTCGCTCCCGTCGGCGGCGCCGCGGCTCGCGAAACCGCGGCTGTGCGGCCCCGAGGCAACGGAATTGGTGGGCTGAGAGTTACATCAGGTGAACGAACGGGGCCCAACTGCGTGGCGGATCCGGGGCGTTGGCCCCGTTTGTAACACAGGCTACAGTCCGCCCCGACAGGTCGAACTACATTCGGAACAAGCCACTGAGACAGACGAGAGAGTGGATGTGGGAAGAGCCCCATCGACCACATCCCCCCAAGCGCCCCGGGGTTTTCTCGAAAGTCGACTGTGCGTGAGGCCCGGCCGGATATGCGCCCCATCGCCGGCCGGGCACCCTACCTTCGCTAGGAACTCACTGGACTTCGGAAGTCGGAAACGCGGTTGGACTTGCGCCCCAAGTCATACCAACCGCGGCGGGCGACCTCCGGGAAAACGTGAGGCCCGGCCGGAAATGTGCCCCCACACCCGGCCGGGCACCTACTTCTTCGCGAGGAACTCACTGGATTTAGGAAGTTGGCAACGCGGTTGGACTTGCGCCCCAAGTCACGCCAACGAGCGGGCGACCTCTGGGAAAATGTGAGGCCCGGCCGGAATTGCGCCCCCACACCCGGCCGGGCGCCCTACCGTCCTAAGACGGTGATCCGACTTTAGCATCCGCTTAGCGATTTTTGGCGACACACGGGCCTTCAATTGGGGAAACGCCGGGTGACGTTTTCAGACGCTCGAGACCGCGGCTTACTCTTCTTCCCCGGCGCGCAGGCGTAAGACGCGTTCCTGGAGAATCACGAGAGTGTCCTTCTCCCGCTTGATAAGGCCTTCCTCCTGATACACGCTGAGCAGCCGGTTCACGCTTACCCTCGTGCCGCCGATCATCGCCGCGATGTCCGACTGGCTGAGCAGCAGAGGCACGACGACGCCGCGCTCCTCACGCCGGCCGCGCTCGCGTACGAAGTCCAAGAGGAGCTTGGCGAGGCGCGTGTCCAGATCGAGGAAGTGGGCGTCTTCGAGCCGTTCGTCCAAGCGTCGAAGACGAGATGCCAGCGTCGCAATGAGCTTGAGCGCGAAATCCGGATGGGAGCGAACGAAGCCCAGGAGTTCCGGCCGCTGCAGCGCGAGCGTTTCCGTAGGTTCGATGGCTGTGGCTGTCGCGGATCTGGGGTCGCCATCCAACGCGGCCATTTCGCCCACGCATTGACCGGCCGTGAGCAAGGCGAGCAGCGTCTCCTTGCCATCGGTGTTCATGGTGGTGATTTTGACGCTCCCCGAGCGGATCAGGTGGAAGGCGCCGGCAGTATCGCCTTGATAAAAGAGGACATCGCCGCGCTTGAATTTTTGGGGCCGCATCTTGCCCGCGATCTCAGCCACTTCCGTTGGCGTGAATGCCGCGAAGAGGGCGGTCTTGCCCAAGGCATCGATGGTTGCGTCCACACTCATCGGGGCTGATTAAACCACAGGTTGGCCTCCCCGTGTTGAGATCTCCCGCTGGCGTCACCTGGACCCGTCGATTCGCCGGGATAAGGGCGCGGCGGACGGCGACGAGCTGTCCTTTGGGGGCATCGTCCCCACCGGCATCCCGGCGGGCCCAAGAGGCCCTCACCGGCGAATCTGAGCGCCGCTACCTGAGCCCAAGAATCGCCCGGACGCGCCCGAGTGCCCCGTCCAGTTCGGGTACGCGAAGCCACATGGCCATTCCGAGGTAGAGGAGAAGCCCGGCCGCCCCGCCGAAAAGCGCCTGGACCGCGTGGTCGACGACTGAGTCCGCATCGTAGGTGATGAAGCCGAGGGCGAGCCCCAGCATCATCGCGGCCGCACAGAAGAGGTACCGCGCGCCCGCGTCGAGGTCCGCAGCCGCCGAAGCGCCAGTCCGGCCCAAGTAGACCCAGTAGAGCAATCCCCATTCCAGCCAGGCCGCCAGCGAGACGGCGAGCGCAAGTCCGCTCGTCTCGAACGGCCCGAAGAGGATCGCGCTGAGGACCAGGTTCAAGCCAACGGCGACAACGGCGAAGATGACGGGCGTGCGCGTGTCGCCAATCGCGTAGAAGCCCCTGCTGTGGATCTCGATGCCCGCCTGCGGGATCAGCCCGAGACAGAAGAAGCCGAGAGCGAGGGCCGTGGCGTGCGTATCCTCCGGCCGGAACGCGCCATGTTGGAGCAGTAACGCGGTCACTGGCTCGCGAAGCAGGATGAGGCCGAGCGCGGCCGGGATGGTCAGGAACATGATCACGCGGAGGACGCGCGAGACAGTGTCGTGGAGGCCGGCATGGTCGCCGTCGGCGGCCTGGCCAGCGAGCTGAGGGAACACGGCCGTGGAGAAGGCCATGCCGAAGAGCGCCACCGGCAGGCCCGCCAGGAGCCAGGCGTACGTCAGGTCGGCGACGGCGCCGCCGCCGATCTTCGAGGCGAAGAAGGTCGTCACGACGAAGTTGAATTGAGCGGCGGCGAGCCCGATGACGCGCGGCCCCATCAGTTTCGCGACTTCGGGGACCTGAGGGTCGCGCCAGTCGAAGCTGTAGCGGTACCGCATGCCAAGCCGGACCAGGCCGGGGATTTGCACGACGAGATGGAGGGCCGAGCCCGCGACCACGCCGATCGCGACGCCTTCGATCCCGAACGGCCCCGCCAGCACGACCGCCCCGAAGATGATCGCCAGGTTGTAGACCATCGGAGCGAGCGCCGGCAGGAGGAATTGTTGCCGCGCGTTGAGGATCCCCGTCACCATCCCGCTGATGGCGAAAAAGAACGGCGAGAGCAGCATCAGACGGGTGAGATAGACGGCCTTGTCGAGCTGTTCGCCTTCGAAGCCGGGCGCCGTGAGCGGCACGAGCCACGGCGCCAGGATGAGCGCGGCGAGGCAGGCGATCGCGGTCGCCAGCGTGACCAGGTTGAGCATGACGCTGGCGAATTCCCAGGCCCGCTCGCTGCCATCGCGACGGGCGAGACGGGCGAAGACAGGGATAAAGGCGCTCCCCATCGTGGCGCCGGCCAGCACCTGGAAGATCAGGTCTGGCAACCGAAAGGCGACGAAGTAGGCGCCGACATCGGGCGAGGAGCCGAAGGAATCCGCGATGGCGACTGTGCGGAGGATGCCGAGGAGGCGGGAGCCGAGGAAGCCAAAGCCGACAATCGCCGCCGCGAGGACCAAGGCGCTGACGCGGTTTGACGCGCCCTGGCCTGATGAGGAGTCTCGATTCTCGCCGGCCTCATCGCGCGGCGCGGTCGCTTCGGGCATCGACCCAAGCCTACTCGCCGGGGCCGCTAAACGCTCCGGGATACGGCTGGCCCTATCGCGGCCGCACACCTTCGTCGATTATGTGATGGTGACAGCGCCAAAACGCATGACCTGGCTTGGCGCTGCTCTGGCCGCGGCGACGCTTGGGAGCGGGGGCCTGCTTGTGGCTGGTGGCCTCGTCCCGATCTCGGGTTCACCGGGGGCGGCCGATGCCGCCGGGCCGGCGGCCCCGCCGCGAGCGCCCCGCACACCGCGGCCGACGGCGACGCCCGAACCCGCGCCCAAGCCGAGGCCGGTCGTCATCCCCGGGATCTCCTTCGGGGCGGGATTTAGCCCCGAAGCCGCCCCAGACGAGCGCCCAGGGCCACACCTTGAGCCGCTGCGCCAGGCGATGGCTCAAGCGGTCGCGGCGTACCCCAAAG
>CAMAUF010000070.1 GCA_945861295.1 bacterium
GGCTCGACGCCATGTTCCGCTGGCACCGCGCTCCCTGGTGCCCCGAACATTTTTAGAGGCGCGGTTGCGTCCACGGGCCTGCCTCTGATGTAGGATGCGCGTGCAGGGAGGCTTCCCCTGAAGAGGTGTTGCAGCATGGCCGCCGATTACCCGGTGAAGGTTCTCATCGCCCCGACCGCCCCGCAGAGCAGGCTCACCGTTTTCTTTCGAATCCTCATGGTGATCCCGCACGCTATCGTCCTGAACTTCCTCCAAATCGCCCAGCTCGTCGTCACCGTCCTCGCCTGGTTCAGCATTGGGATCGTCGGCAAGTACCCGTCTGGAATGTACGGTTTCTCCACCGGGATGCTCCGCTGGACAGCGCGCGTTGGAGGGTATGGTGGCCTCCTCACTGGCGCCTACCCTCCGTTCTCGCTTGATGACGACGACTACCCGGTGCGCTTCGTCGTAGAGCCGGCACTGACCGGTCGCAACCGGATTACCACGTTCTTCCGGATGTTCATGATCATCCCGCACGTGGTCGTGCTCTATTTCGTCATGCTGTTCGTCGGCCTCATCACATTTCTGGCCTGGTTCGCGGCCCTTTTCTCCGGTCGGGTACCGGCTGGTATGCACGGGCTGATGGCCGGAGGTCTGCGTTGGCAGATCCGCCTCGGCGCCTACCAAATGCTGCTCACCGATGCGTATCCGCCGTTCTCGATGGAGTAGCGCCGCCCGCCTAGGCGATCTCAGGCAACCGGTTCGCGAAGCCTGTGGCGCGTTCGAAGGCGTGGCCCGCCGAAATCACGCGGCCTTCGTCGAAAAAGTTGCCGATGATCTGCAGCCCGACCGGCAGGCCTTCGCTCAGCCCGCAGGGGACATTCATCGACGGCAAGCCCGCGACTGAGGCCGGGATGGTGTAGATGTCGTTGAGGTACATCGCGAACGGGTCTTCGACTTTCGCGCCAATTGGGAACGCGACCGTCGGGGAGGTCGGCGTCACGATCACGTCGTACTTCGCAAACGCCGCTGCGAACTCGCGGTTGATCAGGGTGCGTACCTTCTGGGCCTTGAGGTAGTAGGCGTCGTAGTAGCCGGCGCTGAGGGCGAAGGTGCCGAGCATAATCCGCCGCTTCACTTCCGGCCCGAAGCCGGCCGCGCGCGTCGCCTCCATGTTCGCCCACATGGTGGGGCCGGTGCGGTCGGAGAAGCCGTACTTCACGCCGTCGTAGCGGGCCAAGTTCGCGCTCGCCTCGCAGGGCGCGATGATGTAGTAGACGGCGAGCGCGTGCTCCGTGCTCGGCAGGGAGAGCGAAAGGTCGACTTCCGCGCCGAGGGATTCGAGGGTCTTGAGCGCGGCTTCGAATTGAGCGCGGACCCCGGGCTGCATGCCGGGGATGAAGTATTCTCGGGGCACACCGACGCGAAGGCCGCGGATGTCGCGGCCCAAGTAGGCGCGCATGTCGGGCATGGGCTCGGGGTTGGTGGTGCTGTCGCGCGGGTCGTGGCCGCCGATGCAATCGAGCATCGTCGCCACATCTTCGACATCCCGGCCGATCGGGCCGACTTGATCGAGGGAGCTGCCGAAGGCGATGATCCCAAAGCGACTAACGCGACCGTAGGTCGGGTCCAGGCCCACAACGCCGCAAAGGCCGGCGGGCTGCCGGATGCTCCCGCCGGTATCGCTGCCGAGGGCGATGAGGCACTCGCCAGCCGCGACGGCCGCCGCCGAGCCGCCCGAGCTGCCTCCCGGCACGAGCGAGAGGTCCCAGGGGTTGTGTGTCGGTCCGAAGGCAGAGTGTTCGGTGCTCGATCCCATGGCGAATTCGTCCATGTTCGCCTTGCCGACCATGACCGCCCCGGCGCGGCGGATCTGCTCGTAGACGTGGCTGTCGTAGGGCGGCACGAAGTTTTCCAGGATGCGCGAGCCCGCCGTGGTGCGGACGCCCTTGGTCACGATCAGGTCTTTGACCGCGACCGGGAGGCCAGTCAGCGGCGACGCCGTCCCGGAGGCAAACATGGCGTCGGCCGCGCGAGCCTGTTCGAGGGCGAGTTCCGCGGTCACCGTTACATAACTATGAACGCGGGCTTCCACCTCGGCCACCCGATCCAAGACGGACTGAGTCAGTTCAACCGCCGAGAACTCCCGCGCGCGGAGGCCCTCGTGGGCGGCGTGGCCGGTCATGCGCCAAAGGTCGCTCATTCGAGCACCGCGCGGACCCGGAAGTAGCCGTCTTCCTGCTGGGGCGCGTTGCGGAGGACCACGCTCGCGGGGAGCGATGGCGCGATGGCGTCCTCTCGCATCACGTTGGCGAGGGGCAGCGGGTGGGCCGTAGGCTCGACACCTTCCGTGGGGACGGCGGCGAGTGTCTCGAAGTGGTCGAGGATGGCGGAGAGCTGCCCGGCAAGGCGCTCGACTTCGGGCGCGGTCAGCCCGACGCGCGCGAGGCGGGCGATGTGGAGGACGTCGCTAGGAGAAAGGGCCATTGCGCAAGGGTACCAGTGAGGCCTCCTTAGGGCCTCGTCTTTCCCGACGTTTCAGGGCCTTGGTGGTACGCTCGTTGGTGATGACTGCCTGCCGGCGTGTCGAGAACGGGGAGACCGGGTGAAAACCGTGCTGCAACGGCGGACTGCCCGGCGGCGGCGTGCTCGCGCCCACCCCAGCGGTGGCGGCGTGATGGTCAAGATCTTGATCATCGCGAGCCTCAGTGTGGTCACTCTCGGCGTCATGGCCGCAACCGCGGCGGTCGGCGCCGTCTGGACCGTGTATCAACACTACGCCGACGATTACGTGCCCATCGAGACGAAGCTGCTTCAGGTCAACGCCGGTCTGACCGAAATCTACGACCGGGGCGGCCCGAAGGATGGCATCCTCCTCGGCGCGCTGACGAACCCAGACGCCCAGCTCCTGAACCCGGTGCCGCTGGACCGGATCTCGCCGTGGATGACGCTCGCCACCGTCTCTACAGAAGACGACACCTTCTACGACAATCCGGGGATCAACTGGCGCGGCCTGCTGCGAGCGGCCAAGGAGAACTACATCGATGGTCAGGTCGGTTCGGGCACGGGCGGTTCGTCCATCACCCAGCAGCTGATCAAGAACGTGTACATCTGCCCGAGCATCAGCGTTGGCGCCGAACGCGTCTGCGTCCAGGCGGAGCGGACCGTCGACCGGAAGCTGCGCGAGATCGCCTATGCCCTGGAGCTGGAAAAGGACTACACAAAGGAGCAGATCCTGCAGTGGTACCTGAACCAGATTTCCTACGCCGACCGCTACGTTGGCGTCGAGGCCGCGGCCCAGGGGTACTTCCGCAAGCCGGCAGCGGACTTGACGCTGGCGGAATCGGCGCTCCTCGCCGGGATACCCTCCTCGCCGGCCCTCTATCACCCGCGCGAGAACTGCGTCCTCAACGAGGCCGAGCTGTGCATCGAGGATGAGCTCGGCCGCACCTCAGTGGGCGGGGCAGCGAAGGAGCGGCAAGAGCTGGTCCTGGACCTCATGGTCGACCACGAGCGCATCACCCGCGAGGAAGCGGAAGCGGCGAAGGCTGAACCTTTGCAGATCTACCCACGGACGGAGTCGATCAAGGCCGCCGCCTTCATCGACAGCCAGGTCGAGCCCCGGCTGATCCGGATGTGTTTGGCCGAGCAGCTGCCTCTCATCGAGGGCGCGACCGACTGCTACGCGAGCGTCCATTCGGGCGGCTGGAAGGTGACGACGACCCTCGACTACCGCGAGACCGAAGTCGCAATCCAGATGATTCGTGAGCGCATCCTCGATGGCCTCGCCAAGGGCTGCGAGTGCAACAACGCCGCGATCGCGACGATCGACCCCGCCAGCGGCCAAATTGTGGTCTATGCGGCCAACCGCGACCCGGACCTGCTGTCAGACGCCCGAGTCAAAGGCGACATCGACCAGCTCAACGAAATCAACCAGCCCGGTTCGTCCTTCAAGCCGGTGGTCTATCTCACCTGGTTCGACGCCTTGGGCCGGAGCCCGATGAACATCCTTTGGGATACGAGCCCGCTCCCGGTGGAGCAGACCGAAATCACGAACCCGCGAAGCGATGGCAAGGTGAGCGAAGGTCTGATTACCGCGCGTGCGGCGCTCGGCGGGTCCCAGAACGTCGGCGCGTTCCGGGCCGCCGCGGAGGCTGGCGTCGACAACGTCATCGAGATGGCGAAGCGTATGGGCATCACGACTCTCGAACAGGATTTCGACCCGACGTTTCGGTCCCATCCCGACGTGAAGTACGGGGCGTCGATCGCCACCGGCGGGGCCAACATCCGCGCTATCGATATGGCGTACATGAACTCCGTGATCTCGAACATGGGAATCATGGTCGGGGTCCCGCATCTGGCACGCACGTTGGACATGGACTCGCTCCGCAGCACGGCGCTCGATACCGGCGCCAAGTATGACGAGGCGATCCGCCAGCGCCAGGATTTCGCGCTCGGTCACGTCCGGCTTCCCGGGAGCCGGGCGTTGGACCCTGTCGTCATCCTTCGCGTGGAGGACCGCGACGGCAACGTCCTGTACGACCACGACAACGCGAACGACTTGCAACGCGTCCAGGTTGTCAACGCCGGCTCGGTCTGGCTGGTGCACTCCATCATCAGCGATTGCACGTCCCGGTTCATCATTTGGGGCTGCGGCGGGAGCAACACCGACCTCGCCCTCGAATCGTTCATGGAAGGTGGTGTCCGAGTCCCCACAGGTGTAAAAACAGGGACACAGCAAGGCCCGAAGAACGCGTCCGATACGCTCGAAACCTGGATGAACGGCTACTCCCGCCATGCGGCAGTCGCGCTCTGGGTGGGGAACACGAACAACGACCTCGTCAAGGATGGCCCAGGGGCGAACTATGCTTCGGCCAACACGACGGTGAGACTCTTCAAAAGCTGGATGGGCGAGTATCACGGCTATCTCAAGCGCCTCGGCGTAATTTCGGCGCCGCTGAACTTTAACGAGGTCCGTCCGAACAACGTCGCCCAGGTCGAGTTCCTCTCGCCGACGACCGAGAGGGGCGCGGACGGCGGCTGTGAACAGAAAGTGACCGCATGGGTGCGGACCGACATCAAGCCGTACTACGACTGCAGCCCGGTGGAGGTCGACGCGCGAAACAACTTGCTCGTCGGCGATGGGAATGTGACGCCCCGAGAGTTCCGGGTCGTGAAGGACTTCGTGCGGCCACCGCTCTTCAAACCAGATGACGCCGAGAAGCTCGCCGAGAAGTTCCCAATCCCCCTCTTGCCCACGAAGAAGAGCACGGGCTTGGCTGCGGTGGCGTTGGCCAACCCCAAGACGGGCGAGACGATCTCGACCGTGGTCGAGGTGGTTGGGACCGTAGCGGCCGGCAAATGGCAGCTCGAATACGGCGCCGGGCCTTCGCCGACGGAGTGGAAGCTGATCGCCAAGGGAGAGCAGAGCGTCGACAACGCGCTCCTCGGGTCGTTCGACCCCAAGGATCTGCCTGAGGGCGTCTACGCCATCCGCCTGTCCGTCACCCCCGGAAAGCTCGTCGTGACCACCCTCGTCAACGTCAGGACAGGCCCTGTGACACCCACGCCCTCGGGAACGCCGTCCGGTACCCCCGGCCGCGGGACACCTACACCGACCCCGGGCACGACGCCCATTCAGTTCCGGTAGGAGGAAGCGGCGCCGGAGTGCCCCGCTTCGAGTCTGCTTAAGCGCCATTGTTGAAGCGCACCATCTACGCCCAAGGCCGATCCTCGAGGCCGGTCCGAACCTTGAGTCTCCTTGCCCGCGATCGCCTCGGCGGCGTGCCGCGGGCGGGGCTTTGAAGACTCTTGCCGTGCGGAGCCGGTCCCTAGCGGCGCCGAACAGTCCGGCGGGCCTTCGTGCGTGCCTAAGGGCCGCGACTTGCTTGGCACGTGGCGATTGGAGTGCGCGCTTCGCCCGCTGTAGAGTCCTCTCCGTAGGGCGCGGAGGGCGCGGTTTGACTCGGTCACAGCGTCAGTGGTTGACCCGACTTGTGCTCTTCTCAACGCTCGTTCTGTTCGGCTTCGTGCTCGCTGGGTCGGCAAGCCTCGGTGGGCGCACGTCGCGCGCCCAACCGGCGCCACCCGCAACCTTCGCCGGGGGCGCCTTCTTCGTCGCCGTCCCTGCGGCGTCTGGCACGTTCGTCGAAGCGCGGGTCGCCGGCGCCACTTGCGGGGTCGACCGCGTTTTCATCGCCAACGGTGAGTCGCGCTACGCAATGCACGTCAAGGCCGCAGGCCCAGAGGGCGGGGCCTGCGGGGGCCCGGGCGCGCTCGTCGACTTCTACCTCGGCGGCGTCTTCGCCGGGTCTGCTCCCTGGGAAAGCGGGTTGACCGTGTTCGATCTCCACGCCATTCGGCCGCCCGAGGGCGGACAAGGCCCCGGGGCGACCCCGACACCAGCGGCTGGAGTGACACCCGTGGCGAGCCCAACCCCGCGACCCGTGAACACAGGGGGTGGAGATGGGACGGTAGTACCTACGAAGACCCCCCTCCCGGATCCTTGCGCGACGGGTGGCTGCGCTGGTTACCAGTTAGGACGCGATGGGAAACGGACGGTTGGTCAGGCTGCAGCCGTCCGGCTCGATGTCCGGCTCACCGGGCAGGTGAGCATCTCCGACCCCAAGCGCGTGCAGGGCCTCGGCGTCGCCGCAGAGCAACGGCCAGCTTGTACGGACGCGGAACTGGACACGTATGCAGCCACGCCACGGCCCGTGTACGTGGCGATGTTCGCCCGCCTCCTCCCAGCGGAGGGGGTCGACGGAATCACAGTCAACGCGGCGGGCCAGACCGGGGCGACCGGTTGGAGGTCGCCGCAGCAGTTAGCAGGTGGCGACTTTCGGTGGGATTGGGGGATCACCGCGGCCAGACCCGGCACGTTCGAATACAAGGTCGAGGTGAGCGACCAACCGGACGGCGTAGTGCATGCCGATTGGTTCTGCGCCGTCGACTTTGCACCGGTCACGATTTCCACTCCGACGCACACTCCTACCGCAACGGCCACACCCACTCCGACGCACAGTCCTACCGCAACGGTCACCCCCACCGTCACGCCGCCTCCGCCACCCTGTCAACCGGATTGCCCGAAGCAGCGAGACGGCTTCCCGAAGTGGCTCTTCCTCCTCGCGGTACCGGTCGCTGGCCTCCTGGGCGGAGCCGGCTGGGCGAAACGCACGCCAATCATCGCATTCGCCACGTACCGGATGACGCCGCCGACCGTGTTCCTCAGCTATCGTCGCGACGACAAGGACCGTGCCGAGCTGATCAGCGTCAGCCTCAACGCGAAACTCGGGAAAGAGCACGTGTTCCACGACGTTCGCGACCTCACCGCCGGTGAGGACTTCCCCGACGCGCTGGCGAGAAAGATCACTGGCTGTGACGTGTTGCTGGCGATCATCGGGAAGACGTGGCTCGGGACTAAGGCCGACGGCACGCGCCGCATCGATGCGGGGAACGACTGGGTGCGGAAGGATGTCGCGCACGCGCTGAGCGCTGGCAAGGGCGTCATCCCCGTCCTCGTCGATGGCGCTTCGCTGCCCAGGGAGGAGGAGCTGCCTGGTGACCTCGTCGCCTTGCGGTCCAGGAACGCCCCGGCAATCGCGGGCGGCGAGAACTACGACGCGAGCATTGACCGGCTCGTGAAAGGGATCTACGCAGAGGCGAAGCGCAGTCGTGCCACAAGGAAGAATCGTCCGTCCGTGGCGATGAAGCCGTGAACGACATCGCCCCTTGTCAGCCCTCGCTCTAGACTCGCAGAATTCGTGGCGAACGGGGCGCGTACTGAAGATCTTCATTAGCTACCGGCGTGACGACAGCGCGGGCTGGGCGGGCCGGGTCTATGACCGCGTCTCCCACGAGTTTGGCGCCGATGCCGTCTTCATGGATGTGGAAGGGATTCGGCCAGGCGAGAACTTCGATACGGCCATCCTCGAAAACGTCCGCGGTGCCGATGTCGCGCTCGTCTTGGTCGGGCCCAACTGGCTCGCGCCCGATCCGGCGACGGGCCTGCGGCGCATTGATCGCGCGGACGACTGGGTGCGGCGCGAAATCGAAACGGCCTTGAGTACCGGCTCCACCGTGATCCCGCTCCTCGTCCAGGGCGCGCGCTCGCCCCGCAAGAACGACCTTCCCGCGAGCCTAGCGGAACTCGCACGCAAGGAGACTGTCTCCCTCCAAATGGGCAGCTTCCAGGACGACCTCGACCGGCTCGTGCCCGAGATCCAGTCGCGGGACCCCTGGCGGCCGTTCAAAGCGCCCGCCGACCGGCCAATGGCCGACTTCGTCTGGAGCGACGCTCTCATGGTCCATTGGCGCGTTTCCCGCGCCGACCTCTTGCCGCATCTGCCGGCAGGCTTCGAATTGGACGAATACGATGGCAGTCCCTGGGTCTCGGCTGACGCCGTCGGCAGCGCCGATATCAATCTGCGAATGCTCGCACGCCTGCTCCCGGCCGTCCGCGCTGTCGGCCGCACTGTTGGCCGGATCCCGAACGTCGCGAACGTAACGCAGCACCCCATCCTCAACCTCAAAACGTATGTCACCCAGCGCGACCGGCCGGGAATGCTGGTGCTCCGCATGTTTATGGCCAGCGGCGCCACGATGAACGTCGGGAAGTTGCTTACGCGCCTTCCGTACCGCCACGCGCCCTTCCACTCGTCCCGTGATGGTGACGAGCGGCGCATCGCGATGAATGGCGCCC
>CAMAUF010000071.1 GCA_945861295.1 bacterium
CTTCGAAAAGGCCGCCGCCCGCCGTGTCCCACTCATCACGGTCTGCTCCACATCGGGCACGCGGATGCAGGAGGGTCTCCTCGCCCTGCTTCAGGTGCCGAAGATTGTAGCGGCGGCGCGGAAACACGCCGCCGAAGGCCTGCCGCACATCGCGATCGTGACCGACCCGACGACCGGGAGCGCCTATTCCGGCTTCGTAAATCTCGCCGATTACGTCGTCGCCGAACCGAACGCGCTGCTCGGCTACGCCGCCATGCGGGCCGTCCAGGAGCAGGAAGGCGGCGAACTCCCCGCCCATGCGCATACGTCGGAATCGCACCTCGAACACGGCCTCATCGACGCCATCGTTCCCCGGAGCCAGCTCCGCGAGAGCGTCGGCCTCCTGCTCGACCTCCTCCTCAGCGACGACCGGCTCAGCGCTTCCCCCGCACGCACCGCAGGCCACGAAGGCCATTCCCACCGGGACGCCCTGAGCCAACTCGCGCTTTCCCGCCACCAGAACCGTCCGACGGCTGGCGACCTGATCCGCAGGATGACGACGTCGTTCGTCGCCATCCGCGGCGACCGCATCGGCGCCGACGAACCCGGCATCGTGGCTGGCTTCGCATCGCTCGGTGGCGAATCCGTCATGATCGTCGGCCAGAACCGGCCTCACGAACGAGCGGCGCATGACGGTTGGATCGGCCCGTCTGGCTTTCGCAAGGCCACGCGCGCGCTCGGTCTCGCCCGCAAGTTCCACCTGCCAGTCGTCACCCTGATCGACACCGCTGGCGCGCACCCGGGCCTCGAAGCGGAACAGGCCGGCCTCGGCCACGCCGTCGCGACCTGTCTCGCGACTCTGCTCGACCTTCCTGGCCCCACCGTGGCGGTCATCACCGGCGAAGGTAACTCCGAGGCGGCCATGGCGATGGCCGCCGCCGACCGCGTATTGATGCTGGACCACGCCGTGTACGAAGTCGTCCGGCCCGAAGACGCCGCCAAGATCCTCTACCAAACCCAAGAACGCACCGGCGAAGCCGCCGAACGCCTGCGGATCACGAGCCATGACTGCCTCCGCCTCGGGATCGTCGACCTCGTCGTCCGTGAACCGGGCGAGGGCGCGCACACGAACCACGAAGAGACGGCCCAACTCCTGCGGCGCGCACTGGTCCGGGAACTCGCCACCCTCGGCCGCGTGCGCGAAGGGAGACGCCTCGACCGCCGCTACCAGCGCTACCGCCACAGCGGCTCGCCTCACGGCTCGCTGCGCGGCAGTTACGAACGCCGCTTGGCCCACCTTCGCGACCGCGTTGGCGGCTTCTTCGACCGCTTGCGGGGCCGCAAGTCCGACTGGCGGAGGCGCCTGGAATACCCCGACAGCCCCGACATCCCGGTCTAACACGAGAGGCCACCGCCCTGGATCTCTTCGACCTTCTGCTGATCCCGCTGGGCCTGTTCGTCGGCGCCTTTGGGGCAATGGTTGGAGCGGGCGGCGGCTTCGTCCTCGTCCCCGTACTGCTGCTGTTGTACCCCGACCGCGACCCGGAGGAGATCACGGCGATCTCGCTCGCGGTCGTCTTCGCCAATTCCGTCTCCGGGGCCGCCGCCTTCGCGCGCCAAGGGCGCATTGACTACCGAAGCGGTTGGTATTTCGCGGGAGCGACGTTGCCCGGCGCGTTGCTCGGCGCCTACGTGGTGCGGTACACGCCACGCGCGGCGTTCGAGGTCATCTTCTCCGTTGTCCTCGGCGCCATCGGGCTCTTCCTCCTCCTCCAGCAGGCGCCGACCGGGATCCGAGAGCCCGAGCGAGGCGAGCGAGGCATCGTCCGCCGTATGCTCCGCGACCGGAGTGGCCAAACCTTCTTCTACTCGTACAACCTCCGGAAGGGCGTGCGCCTTACCGCCGTGATCGGCTTCTTCAGCAGCTTGCTAGGGATTGGCGGCGGCGTCATCCAGGTACCGATGATGACCACCGTCCTCCGCTTCCCCGTCCATATCGCCACGGCCACCTCGCAATTCATCCTCGCCTTCATGGCGGGCGAAGGCAGCATCGTCCATCTCGTCAGCGGGTCGCTCAGGTGGGACGAATCGCTCGCCACGGCTGGCCTGCTGGCGCTTGGGGCCGTGCCGGGCGCGCAGCTCGGCGCGTTCGCAGCCCGCCACATCGCGGCCCCGCTTATCCTCCGGCTCCTTTCGGTGACGCTGATCCTGGTCGCCATCCGGCTCGGCCTGAAAGCGGCAGGTTGGTTCTGAAGAGCGTGGAACCGCGGGCCACGCACTCGAGGCGGGCCAGTCCTATCATTATGTCGTGATACGCTCGGCAAGCACGACCGTCCGCCAGGGGTATTCGCCATCGGTCTTGGGCCCGGAACACGTCATCAAGGTGAGGCTCTCGGCCCCCTCCCGCCCGGCGAGCAGCGCGCCCATGTCTATCACACCGAGCTCGTAGTCGAGCGTCGCGGTCACCCGGTAGCGATGGACCGAGCCATCGGAGAGCGCGACTTCAACCTCGTCACCCGCCAGGAGCGTGGCCAGCCGGAAGAAGACGCCCGGCGCGCCCGCGTACATGTAGTGAGCGGCCAAGAAGGTCGTTTCGTCCGACCCCGGCAGCCACGTGAAGGCGGGATTCCAACCAACCGTGCGGTTGTCCTGTGGTACTTCTAGCCGTCCGAACTTGTCGAGCCCGAACCGGTCGACGTCCGCCTCGACGCCCAATCGCGGGATGCGGATCAGCGCCACATCGGCCCCTTCAACGGGGGGCGGCGGCACGGCGGCCGGGATCTCCTCCTTGCCGTATTGCTCCACGGAGCGTTCCACCTGGAGGATAAAGCGATCGTCGACGGTCACGGGGCCGCCGGTGACGTAATCGCGCCCCACGTAGCGGAGCTGCTCTTCGAAGGGCCTCGAAAGCGCCCCGGCGGCTCGGCCGGACTCCGTCCCAGCGGTCCAGACGCCCACACCGCCGAGGAGCGCCGGCAAGGCCAGCCATGCCCAACGCAATCGTCTCATCGGCCCATTCTAACGGATGCGTGGCATGGCGCGGTGAAGGCGCCTACCTCGACCGCGAAACCCGTCCGAGCCTGGAACGCAAGCGACGCAGGAGTGCCGGCGCCGAACGCGTTGCTCCGGTGCGAACAGCCCTCCTGTCGTGTCCATCGCGGTCCTGACGGCGTTTCTGACTGAGACACCCTCCGAATAGAACGGTTGACAATTAACTTGTCGTCGCCTACGGTCGTTATACCACGCGAATAGCGAAGAGGAGGACGCCCATGTCGATCGTGTTCATCGCCCGCGTCCGCAAGGATAGCCCGGCTCAGTAAGCGTCGCTCACGGCAACACGGCTCATGCGCCGTACCGTGGACGGTACGGCGTTTCTGTTTCCCGCAGGACACCCGTACCCACCGTACATCTCAGTGGACGCACACTCCCGGCCGCGGCTTGCCTCGCCTCCGGGCCATGGTCCTTCGTTCCCTCTGTTAATCCGAAACTCCGACACTTCATCCGGGAGGATACCGCTTTGTCTCAGAACTACAACCGCCAAATGCCCGCCATTCGGCCGATAAGGGCCGCACGAACACATCTCCGCAACTCGAAAAACCGCGTCACTGACCGCGGCCGAGCCCAGCACCCGCTGACGATCATCAACCCGCGTCTCCGTCCGCACTTCCGCCGCAACGAACCCGAGACGCCCTGGAACATCTTCCAGCTTCATCGTTCCGACCATCCGCCCGCGGCCTAGCCGCCGAAACACTTTGGAGCACCCCCGTGAACCAGCATCTGATCCGGTCCAACAACGACCTCAAAGCGGTCGCTCGCATGAAGGTCATCCTCCCCGGCGACCGCGAGCCTGCGTGGCTTCATCGCAACGCCGTCCACGCGCAAATCTTCAAAGCCGAGGCGATCGAGCGAAAGGTCGCCATCATGCGCGGGGCGAAGCCGCCCCGCCGCAACTTCGTCGCTCGTCTCATCCCGCGCCGGAACCCAACCAATGCGTAGCGGGCCACCAAGGGCCAACAGCGCTCCGGCAGTGGCGCGGACTGGCGCGCTATGCCTCGACCAGTTCCTTCAGCCGCTGGTTGAGGTTCGTCCGGGTGAACGTCGCCTTGCGAAGGTTTTCGACGTAGTCGCGGGCCTGCGCTTGCCGCAGGCTCGCCAACTTCGCCATCCCGGCCTCCGTCTGATCGCGCCCGCCGCCGAGCAAGATCGCCAGCGGCTCGTTGACGACCGGGTCGGTCCACTCTTTCATGACCCGGCTTTCGGCCTTGCCCATGTAGAAGTTCTGTTCTTCCCGGCGGTCCGGCATCTTGAAGAGGAAGTGCTTCAAGCGCTCCACCTGATACTGCATCATCCGGCGCCGGTCGCGCGCACAGAGGGCGTACATGTCGCGCTCGACCTGGTTCTGGGCGAGGTCGTCGCCGTGCTCAAAGAGCGTCAGCAGCGTGCTGTCCTGGATGAAGAGCGTCGCCAGCAGCTCGGGATAGGAACGGGCTTCCTCAACCACGCGGCTGTAGTCGGTCGGCGCTTGCAAGCCGAGGCCGCCGCCGTTCGAGAGGGCACGCTTGCGGAACGTCTCCGTATGCCGCGCCATGTCGAAGATGACTGTCGAAATGAAGAACTTCATCTCGTGGAAGCCGTAGCTGATCTCCGGCAGCCACTTGCCGAGGACGACGCCTTCGTAGTACGAACGCTCGCTGAGTTCGGTCATCAGCTGGCAGACGGCCCGCTCGGTGTCGCTGGAGAGCGCTTCGAGGCTGCGCCAGTTGAGGTCCGTCGCGCTCGACCAGCGTTCCTTGACCGCGACCTCGTACAGCGGCACGACGCAATCGGCCCAAACGACCGCCTTCTCGAAGATCGTGTAGCCCATGTCTTCCATAGCCGGCTTCGGGTATGAGCCGCGCGCGATCTCGGAACGGTTATGCCAAACGTCCGGGACGTCGCCGTAGGTGCCGATGTTGATATCCGCCAGCGTCAAGCCCATGGCCGGATCGGAAGCGCGCGCGCGGATGCCCCACTCGGTCGGGACCGTCATCCACTTGAACTCGGGGCGGACGATCGAAGCGCCGCCCGGTTGAGCGGTCGCGAGGAAGTTCTTGGCGGAAGCGCCGTCGATGTTCGCCTGCAGCGCTTGGAACACTTCTTGCAGGCTGAAGCCCTTGCCGAGGGCCTGATCGATGAGCGAATCCTCCCAGCCGAGTTCGCGAGCGCGGTCGCGCAGCTCCTGGGGGACATCCATGGTGGCCGCCGCCTGGGTAGGGGCTTGTGACATTCCATCCTCCGCCTCAAATTGACCCGTCTCGGCCAGCTCGAAATTGGCCCGTCTCGGCCAGCTCGCCGGAGGCTGCCGCCGAACGGCGGCGCCTCAGCGGCCTGCGAGTGGGCGCCACACCGGGGCGCCGTCCGCTCCTGGATTAGGCTGAGCGCTTAATCAAGGAACTGGGCGAGCAGCGGGCCGACGCGTTGGCGGCGATCCCCAAGCCCCGCCACTTCCAGGCGATGCATGTATTCGTTCACCTGACGTTTGCGCAGCACCAAGAACTTCTGCAAGCCCTCGTCGAACTTGTCGATGCCGCCGCCGAGCAAGATGCAGAGCGACTCGAAAACCTCTTGCAGTTGGACGTCGCCGGAGGCGCCGCCGCCGTCACCGTCCGCCTTATCGAGGTAATGGTGGATCTCCTCACGGCGCTGCGGTTCGGTGTCGAGCACATACTTGAGGTGCATAACGCCGAAGGCGAGGTGGCGCGACTCGTCCTGCGCGCTCATCCGGAAGATGCGCTTGTCGGCGTCGGTATGGCCAATCATCTCGCCCAGCCGGAACATCGATTGGACGAAGCCTTCGGCCTGGACGTGCATGAGCACGGACATCTCGGTGAAGTTCTTCGCCTCGATCAGGGTGCGGAGGCCGTTCTGGCCCTGGGCGAGGAGGCCGCCGCCGTTCGCGAGGGCGCGCTTGCGGAACACTTCGGTGTGGCGCGCCTCATCCATGATCTGCGACATGAGGAAGAGGCCGACCTCGAAGTCCTGAGCGCTGACCTCGGCCAAGAACTGGCCCGGCACATCGCCGGCGATGAATTCGACTTCCGTCAGCATCGTCGAGAGCTGGCACATGGCGCGCTCCATGGGATCCGGCAACGTGCCGAGAGTGTCCCAGGGGATGTCCCGCGCGGACGACCACTGCCGCTGGACGGCCTCTTCGTACAACATCAGGCAGTTGTCGGACCAGACCTCAGCCTTGGACTGGTAGTTGGCACCGAAGCGGTGGGCGCCCGGCCGCGGCGTGGCGCCGCGCAGGCGATAGGTCATGTCCCCGCCGCCGCGGGCGGAATCGGCGTAACGCCCGAGGTTGATCTCCTTGAGCGTGAGGCCCTTCTTGCCGGGCGTGGCGTTGGTCGGGTCTTCGTACAGGTCGAGCCAGGAAAGGTCGAGGGTGGGTTCGGTCAGGACAGGCGCCGCAGCCATGGGCAAGACTCCTCGTAGGCTAGTGAGCAAAGGTAGTCTAGGCGGGAGTTGGCTCCCTGTGAAGGGTCCATTTACCGCGCGGTAATGGGCCCTTTGGCCGGGCGAGGCCGCCCACTCTGCCCTACTTCGCCCGTTCGAATGTCACATGCAGCTGGTTAAGCCCGCGAAGGACGAAGCCGGGGAGGTGCGTGAAGTCGTTCTTCTCCGGCGAGAAGCCGAACTGTTCGACGCGGTCCAGCAGCACGGTCCAAGCGATGTTCTGTTCGAGCCGCGACAGCCCCGCTCCAGGGCACATGTGCTCGCCCTGCGAAAACGCGAGATGTTTGCCAACGTTCGGCCGGGCGAGGTCGAGCGTCGCCGGCTCGGGGAACTCGTCGGCGTCCCGGTTGGCGGCCGCGAAGCGCAGATGGAGCAGCGAATCCTTGGGCACGAAGACGCCGTGCAGTGTCATATCCTCGGTGGTCCGGCGGAAGAGCCCCTGCGTCGGCGACTCCAACCGCAGCACCTCCTCGACAAAGAAGCGGACCTTCGATCGGTCGGCCTTCAGTTCCTCCCAGAGGCCCGGCGTACGGCCCAGCAGCCAGAGGCCCGACGTGAGCGCGAAGGTCGTCGTCTCGTTTCCGCCGATGTAGAGGTGGTCGATGATGTTGACGATTTCGTCGTTCGAAAACGGGCGTTCGCCGGCGAAAAGGGCCGATGCGAGGTGCGAGATGACGTCGTGGCCGGGCTCCTCCCGGTGCGCTTCGATGTGGCCTTCGATGTACTTCTGGAAGGCGACGCCCTGTTCGGCGACGTACATCTGCTCCGCCGGCGTCAGATTCATGGCGAACGGCATGACCCAGGCATTCGACCAGGTCCGCAATTGCGGCATATCTTCGACCGGGAAGCCCAGCATCTTGGTGATCACGGTCACCGGGAGGGGGATGGCGAACTCCCGCATGAACTCGATCTCGCCGCGCTCGATCCATCCGTCGACGAGCTCGTTGATCGTCGCGGTGATCATGGCGCGCTGCTTTTCGGCCCCGTTGGGGCTGAAGAACGGGTCGACCTGCTCGCGGTACCGGCGGTGGAGGGGCGGGTTCGTGCCCAGCGGCTGGCGGCGGGCGTAGCCGTGCTCAAGGTAGTACGCCTGCGCCTCCGGGCTTTGGAGCAAGCCAGAGGAGCCGGTCGTGTTGTTGGGGAATTTCTCGGGGTTGCGCACGATCCAGGCGATGTCTTCGAACTTCGAGATCAGGAACATCTCGCTGCCGGGCACCTTATAGACCGGCGCCTGTTCGTGGATGGCGGAGTAGGCCGGGTACCAGTCCTCTTGGGTTGAGGGCGAAAAGAGGTCGACATCTTCGATGCGTAACGACATAGCGGGCTCCTGGCCGGGATCTTGGCGAACCGTCCAGCCGAGTCTATACGAAGTCTGTGGTCTCGACTGTGGCCGCCGGAGCGAAAACATGAGCACGTGCTCATGTTTGCTCATGTTTGAACGCTGCCCCGCGCCGGCCGTGGGCAAGCGGGACACGCTTCAGCCGGGATCATCGTAAATGGCGCGAGGCGGAGGTCAGAGCGCTCGATGGCAGCGAGGCGCTGACCGTGCCTACGGGAAGAACGAACGGACCGGAGCCGAGAAGCCCGGCAGCACATCCTCGCCGGTGATGGTGTCGTTGGCGGCCAGCCGCGTGAAGGAGCCGTCGGCCCGCCAGATCTCGACGGCGCGCGAGTCGGGCTTGACAACCCAAACGAGCGAAACGCCTCCTGTGAGGTACTCGGCGACCTTGGCCTCGACTTCGCGGACTGTGTCGTTGGGCGAAACGACTTCGACGAGCAGCTCAGGCACGACCTGCAGGTACCCGTCTGACCCTCCGTCCCCTAGGCGGGCTTTGGAGATATAGCCAACGTCGGCCCGCGGGATCCTCCTGGGACGGCCGGGAAACATCTGGAGGCCGGTACCACCGAGGAACAGATACCCGAGACCCAGGGGCTTAACATGGTCGTGAAGCTGACCGTACGCAAAGCCGGCGATCACGTCGGAGTTCAGGCCCATATTGCGCTCCTGGAGGGTGCCGTCTTCAAGCATCT
>CAMAUF010000072.1 GCA_945861295.1 bacterium
TGGCCCAGCTCCGCGCGCAAGAACGTCTTGACCTCAGCCCGAAGGGCCTCGTCTTTCTCGCCAAATCGCAAATCCATCAGCTGCACCTATCCTTCGAGCCCGTGAAATCGTTGAGCGCTATTCTCGCCGAGCGCGAGCCTTCGGGCCAAGCCGGACCGCGCGCGCCCAGACCTCGTCGCAGGCCAAAGTCGCTATGCGTCGAACGGGCGCTCCGCCCACCACGGGTAGAACGCGGGCATGTCGACGCTCGGCCGCATCGTGAACGTTGGCGCACGCTTTTCGAGGAACGACGCGACTCCCTCGCCAGCGTCCGGCAACTGGCCCATCGCCTGGACACCCTTGGAGTCGAGCTGGTGCGCCGTCATCGGGTGGTCCGCGCCGAGCATCTTCCAGAGCAACTGCCGCGTCAGCGCGACCGACACGGCCGAAGTGTTATCGGCGATCTCGCGAGCGATCTCTCGCGCCTTCGGTAGAAGTTGGTCGGCCGGCAGCACGTCTTGGACGAGGTTCGCCGCCTTCGCTTCGTCTGCGCCGAAGACGCGTCCCGAAAAGCACCACTCGAGCGCCTTGCTGATGCCCGCGATCCGGGGCAGGAACCACGAACTCGCCGATTCCGGCACAATGCCCCGCCGCGCGAAGACGTAACCGAACCGCGCCGCCTCGGAGGCGAGGCGGATATCCGCGGCGAGGATCATCGTCGCCCCCATCCCGACCGCGGCCCCGTTGATCGCGGCGATGATCGGCTTCTTGCAATCGAACATTCGCAGCGTCAGGAGGCCGCCGGGGTCGCGCGGACCAATTTCGGCGAAGACGTTGCCGCCCGAAACGTCGGCGCCGGCGCAGAACCCGCGCCCTGCGCCCGTAAGGATGACCACGCGGACGGCGTCGTCTCTGTCGGCTTGGTCGAACGCGTCGACCAGTTCAAGGGTCATCTCAAGCGTAGCGGCGTTGAGCTTTTCGGGGCGGTTCATCGTGATCGTGAGGATTCCGTCGTCAACGGCGTAGAGGACATGGGCGTAAGTCGGCATCGGGCCAGTGTAACGGACTGGCGACACGGCCGCGGATCGACCGCTCGGCCGGCGCCGCTACCATGGTGCCATGCCACCAGTGCGTAAGGCCGTCATCCTCGCCGCCGGCATGGGCACTCGCATGCTGCCGGCGACGAAGGCCGTCCCCAAAGAGATGCTGCCGATCGTCGACAAGCCGCTGCTGCAGTACGCCGTCGAAGAGGCCGCCGCCGCCGGGATCGAACAGGTCATCTTCGTCATCGCCGAAGGCAAGGAGGCGGTCCGGGAACATTTCGGCGCGGGCGGGCGAGTCGCCGCCTTGCTTCGGGCCAAGGGAGACGCGGCCGGCCTCGCGCTCGTTGAAGGGCCGGCCCAGCTCGTCCGCTTCGCCTATGTGTATCAGGATGCCCCGCTTGGACAGGCCCACGCCGTCAATTGCGCACGCGACCTGATCGCCGGGGAGCCGTTCGCCCTCTTCTTCGCCGACGACCTCATCCTCGGCCCGGAGCCTTGCATCGGCGAATTGATCGCCGCCCACCAGGCAACGGGCGGCAGCGTCGTCGGCGTCGAGGAGGTGCCGGCGGAGCAGATCCCCCAGTACGGCATCGTCGAACCGGCGACCGGAGAATCGGGGAACCCGCTCCGGCTGAGCGGCCTCGTCGAAAAGCCCCGCCTCGAAGACGCGCCCTCGAACCTTGGCGTCGTCGGCCGGTACGTCCTGAGCGCGACAACGCTGGACCATATCGAGCGCTCGCGGCCGGCGATCGCGGGAACGGAGCACTACATCACCGACGTCCTCCTCTCCCAGCTCGCGGCCGGGGAGCCGGTGAGTGCGATGCGCTTCAAGGGAGTACGCTACGACACCGGCCGTCCGCTCGGATACCTGGTGGCGAACATCGCCGCCGCGTTCGAACGGGAGGCACTCCGTCAGCCGCTCGCAGAGCGCCTGCGGGCATTCCTCGGAGGGTAGTCGCCCGGGATGAGACTTCTGACCATCGGCTATGCCCTGCCGCAATACGAAACCGATAACCACAGCATCTTCAACGCGCCAAGCTGGTTCGACTACGAGGCCGTGCTCATCGACCCGGCGGCCTTCACCGCACAGACGGCAAAGTTCCTCGCTGGCGAGGAATACCTGACGCACGACGACCGCCCGGTCATCAATGGCGCCTCCACCCCGACGCAGGCCTCGGCGGGCGAACACCTGCAGCGGCGCGCCGACGAGGCCGCGAGATTGCTCGACGCGGGCGGCCTGATCGTCGTCTTCGGGAGGCCCAACGCGACTCAGCCTGGCCTCATTGGCTTCGAAGGACTCGACCGCTACTTCTGGCTCCCGGCGCCGGCTGGCATGCATTGGGGAAGCCCCGTGCTCCGGGCGGCGGAAGGCAAGACGGTACGGATCGTCGCGGAAGACAGCCCCTTCGCCGGCATCTTGCGCGACTACCGCCAGTACTTCGCCTATCGTGCGATTTTCGATGGCAACAACCGCGCCGTCCGCCAACATGGCCGGGTGATCGCCGCTGGCGGATCCGACGTGCCTATCGCCGTCCAATTCCGCGTGCTCTCCGGGACGGTGCTCTTCCTTCCTGCCTTGAGCGACGACATCACGCACGAGCGTTCGGTGCTCGCCGAGCGCACGATCGACGCCGCCCGGCAGCTTCTGCGACAAGCCACACCTTCCGATGCGCCGTACTGGACTGGCGGCATCGACATCCCTGGATTAAATGACCGCTCACAGGAGCTTGGCGAGGCGAACGCCGCCCTCGAAGACGCAAGGAAGCGCAGCGAAGAGGCGCAGGCGAAGGTAGAGGCGCTCGCGGTTCACCGGCGGCTGGTCACCGATGACGGCCGGTCGCTGACGGCGGCGGTGGGAGCTGGCCTGGAACTCCTCGGTTTCGCCGTCACGCGCGACGAGGAAGGCCGCCTGTCGATCGAAGACGAAGGTCAGACCGCGCTCGTCGAGTGCGAGGGCAGTCGCGACGAGGTCGTCGAATGGCCGTACGTCCGCCTGCAGCGTCGCCTGGAAGAGCGACTGCTCAAGCAAGGCGAATTGCTCCATGGCGTCGTCATCGCCAATGGCTTCCGCGGTCAGGAACTCGGACAGCGGCCGCGGCAGTTCACCGACGCGCTCCGGATCGCCTGCCAGAACTACCGCTTCTGCCTGGTGACCGGCGAGACACTGCTCGACCTCGTGCGCCGGGCACTCGCGGGCTTGTCCGATAGCCAGCGGCTCGGCCTTCGCCGACGGATCTTGGCGGCGGCCGGCCACCTCGACACGCCCCACGCCACCGGCGAGGCCGTCGCCGAACCCAGCCCAGAACCGATCTTCTAAGAGGCAACTCGACCGCTACGACGTGAAGGAGGTAGGACATGGTCCGAGTGACACGGCCCAATGAACGGGACAGCGGCACAGCCCAGACGCCGGGCATGAAGCGCGAGGCCGGCATCTCCGCGGCCCTTTCCGGCGCGGCCGGGCTCTGGATGGGCACCGCCCTCAACGCTCCCGCGGCCAAGAGCGGGGTCCACCATCATGGCGCCAACGAAAGCGGCATCTACGTCCTCCGCGGGCACGTGCGCTTCCGTTGGGGCCCGCAACTCGAACACGTCGTGGACACGAACCCCGGCGACTTCGTCTTCGTTCCGCCTTATGAGGTGCACATGGAGGAGAACCTCGACGAAGATGGCGAGGCGGAGCTGCTTCTCGCGCGAAACAGCCAGGAGCAGGTCGTCGTCAACGTCCCCGACCCGCGCGGCTAACGGTCTTCCGCTTCGCCGCGACCGCCCCGAGCGCTGCCAACAGCGCCAGCGTCAAAGCAGCCGCAAGCGACCGCCAGGCCAGCGTCGCAGCTGGCTCGCGCCCCGACCCGGTGCTGGGCGGGCCCGGCGCTTCGACCGCGCGCGTGACCGTTGTTGTGGGCACAGAGGCGCTGGCCAGCGCCGAGGGCGATGGGAAGGGCGTGCCGGGCGCGACGCTGGCTGAGACGCCCGGGTTGGGAAAGGCTGGCGCGACCCTGAACAGGCCGAAGTCCACCGTCAGATTGGAACTGTCGTCGGGGACACTGTCGTTGTAGCCCGGCGTTGGCTGCTCGCCCACCGGCGCCGAGTTAAGGGCTACGTGGACCACGCCGGAGCGGATGCGGCCACCCGTTAGCGTGCCGTTGTCGTCGCCGTCAACGGCGCCGTCTGGGTCTGGCGCTGGTTCGAACGGGCCTCGCACCGAGCCGACCACCCCCGTGCTGGTCACGAAACCTGGCGGCGGCGCCACTTCGACCAAGTAGGCGCCCGGCGCGATCTGGGTGAACAGGTAATATCCGCGAGCGTTCGTCAACGTGGTGGCGACAAGGGAGAGCCCGTACGGCGTCAACAGGTTGACCACGACACCGCCAAGCCCGGCCTCGCCGCCACCGAAGACGCCGTCGTTGTCCGCGTCATCCCACACCAGGTTGCCCAGGCTGGCGCGCCGGAGGTCGGGCACGGGAGCAAGGGGCCGCCTCAAGCCGAAGTCGAGCGTACGGTTGCTGTCCCGGTCCGGCGCGGGGTCGATCAGGTCGGCCGGCGCCGGCTCGCCCTCGGGTTCTGCGCCCTCGTCGAGGGTCACGACCGCAGACCGAACCCTAGCGGGGCCGATGACGACGCCGTTGTCGTCGTCATCGATCCCGTTCTCCGGGTCAGCCGACGTGGGCCCGTCCGTCGAACTCACGAAGCCTTCCGGCGTCTGAACCTCCACGTAGTAACGGCCGGGAGGGAGCCCGGTGAAGAGGTACCCGCCATCCGGGCCAGTATCGTCCGTCGCCGTTGGTGAGGCCGCGCCCGCCCGGTAGAGCCGGACGACGACGCCGGGGATGCCTCGCTCACCAGGGTCGCGTAGCCCGTTGTCGTTCGTGTCCTCCCAGACTCGGTCGCCCAGGCTCAACTCCGGGACCGGCGCCTCCTGGACTTCGATCACGTAGTCTTCCACCTCGCCCGCGTCTGCTGGCCCGTCCGGGCCGAGGCCAGGCGCGAACGATAGCCGGAAACGCACGCCGAGGGGCACTCCCGTGACGGCGTCAGCGGGCACTTCGAAGACCACCGGAATTGGGCCCGCGAAATTGCCCGGGATTGCGGCCGCTTGCCGCTCGGCGTCGTCGCCGAAGTCGCCATCGCCGTTCCAGTCGACGAAGGCGGCGAGGTGGGCGGACTGCTGGGCGCCATTCGTCACCGCGACCCGGAATCGTGCGAAGCCGCCCACGACCGCCGACCGAAACTCGACGCCGTCTTCGTCGTCGGCTCCGACGGCGTCGTCGCCGCGGGCGTGGTTCGAGGGCAGCCCATCGGCCTCGGCGTCGATTTGGGCGCCCAACCTCAGGTCATCGACGATCCGATGGTGCGGCCCACCGGCGGCACGGCTAACGTTGTAGCCCGTCCCCTCGGGCAAGTCGCCCCAGTCGTCCGGCGAAGCACAGATCAGATAGTGGTCCTCGACCTCGCCGCCCTCGGCGAATCCCGTCGGCCCTCGGCCCGGCGAGCGACTGAGGATGAGCCGAAGGGCCAGCGGCGTACGGCCGTCACAGACGGCGGCGCCGGGCGTTGACAGATCGACGCGTACCGCGCGGTCCGTGGCGTCGGCAACCGCGACCTCAGCCTGCTCTCCGACGTCCGCGAAGTCGCCGTCGGCGTTCCAATCAAGGAACGCGACCAGCGCGGCCGCTGCGCCCGTGGCGTTACGTACGGCGACCCGCAGGGTCGACACAGATCCAGCGGTCAGCTCAGCTGAAACGAGAGCGTCCTCATCGTCGAGCCCGTTCACATCATCGCCGGTGGCGTCCGTCACCGGCGCTCCGTCTAACTCGGTGTCAGCTTTCGCCCCGAGGGAGAGGCCAGCGGCGACCAGCCGACGCGGGCCGTCGTCGACCCAGGAGGTTCGGTACGGCGACGGCAGGTCGCCGAAGTCCAGGCCATCGCACTGCACAAGGTAGTCCTCGACTTCGCCATCCAGGGCCGCGCCCGTGGGCATCCCGGCTGCCCCTTCGTCGGTGGAGATCCGGACTCGGATCGCGGCGGGGGGCGGCCACAGCTGAGGCCGCCGGCATCCAGCGACAGTTCGAGCGAGCCCGACGCGGCCAACGTGGAGAGGGAGCCCTCGCTGGCGACGAAGCTTCCATCGCCATCCGCGTCGAAGAAGACGCCGACGTACGCCGCGCCGCCGGTGCTGTTCGTGAATTCGATGGCTATCGCCACCTGCGCCGGCGTCCGGAGAAAGGCGACACCGTCTTCGTCGTCGCTCCCAGCGGCGTCATCGCCGTTCGCTTTCTGGGACGGCTGTCCGTCGGGATCGCCATCCGGCAGAGCGCCGAGCGAGAGCGACGGCGTAGGAATGTGCGACGGACCGCCCTCCGCTGCGGACGTCGGAAACGGCGCGGGAAGGTCACCCCAGTCACGCTGCAACACTTCGAAGAAGCCGTCTTCCACCTCGCCATCGGGGGCATACCCGTTGGGGCCGAGAACGCTGACCGAACTCATCCGCAGCCGGTAGGGGACAGCACCGGAGGCAGCGCTGGGAGCAGTGACGCCGAAAAAGGTCACGGCCCCGCCGCCGCTGGACCCAGCCGCTTGGTAGGTTTCAGCAGCCGCGAAGCTCCCGTCCTTGTCCCAGTCGACGAACAGCCACAAGCCGGCATCGCCGCTGCTGGTGAAGGGCACAACGACATCGAGGGCTGCGCCAACGACAAACGTGAGGTCTCCGATCGCCTCTTCGTCATCGCCGTCGTTGTCGTCGCCATCGCCAGACGCCGACGGCAACCCGTCCGTGTCCTCATCCACGAGCGCGCCCAAGCTCCAGCCAGCGATGATGCGATGAAAGGCGCCACCAGATGCGTGCGTTGTGGCGTATGGCGCAGGCAGATCGCCGAAGTCGTACTGGACCGGCGCCAAGGAGAAAAAGTGGTCCTCGACCTCGCCAGGCCCGCCAACGCCGTTCGCCGAACTGGCCCCGGTCCCCAAGCGAAATCGAGCGGCGAGCACTGCCCCGTCGAGCGCACCGATCGGGACGGGGATCGCGAGCTCAACGTCCGCGGCCACCAAGCCGGAGGCGACACTCATAGTCACCGCTTCTCCGGAGTCACCGAAATCCGAATCGCCATTGAAGTCGAAGTAACCAGCCAAGGCCTGACTTGCGCCGGTGAGGTTGGTCACGGTGAGGCTCACCCGCGCCGTCCGCCCACGCTGCATGCCGTCCAATTCCGTCGCGTCAACGCCATCCTCGTCGTCCCCGTCATCCGGGCTGTCGACGTCGAAATCGTCGCCATCCGCGCTGGGTGAGCGATGGGCCGGGGAGTCGGCGTCCGGCATGGCCGCGCCGAGGAAGAGCGACGAACTCAGTTCGTGGCTGGCATCGGGAAAAGGCAGGTCGAGGTCGCCATGGTCGCGCGCCGCGATCTGACTCGCTCCCGACTGCGCACTGAGCAGCCAGGCTATCGCCGAAATCATGCCCAACCACGCCGCAGCGGGAAGGGGGCGTGGGCGCCGCCGGCCGTGAGTTACCATGAGGCCGCTCCTTGGCGCGACGTGCGGATTCTGCCAGATCCGGCGACTCGTGCATAGAGCCTTCGGTCCGGCGCGGCTGGGGGTGGACCGCTACGCCATGACGCCCGAAAGGCCGAACGCCTCCGCGAGCAGCGCATACGAGCGTTTCCGCGCCGCGAAGTCGTACGTGATCGTCACGACGACGTATTCATCGACCCCGTGGGCCGCCCCAACTGCTTCCAGACCGCGACGGACGCGTTCCGGCGAGCCGTGCAGCGAGCGCGATTTCATGTACTCGATATAGTCCCGCTCAGGCTCGGTGTACGGGAAGGCGATCGCATCGTCGGGCGGGGGGATGCCCCGCCGTTCGCCGTGGTTCGCCGCGATCCGCCAGCACCACCGGCTCCACGAGAGGTACTCGGCCTCCTCATCCGTCGGCGCAACTGTCGCCGACACGCCAAGCGCGGTCCGCGGTCCCGCCAGGAAAGGCGACGGCTGGAAGCGGTCGCGGTAGAGCTGGATCGCCCGTTCGCTCCCATCCTGACTGATGAAGTGCGCGAAGCAGAAGGCCCAGCCCAGTTCGGCCGCATACTGCGCGCTCGCCAGCGAAGAGCCGAGCACCCAGAGTTCGGGCATCGTCTCGACCTCCGGCATCGCCTTGATCCCGTAGAACGGGTGACCGTGCGGGAGGCTGTCACTGAGGTAGCCGTAGAGGTCGAGCAGCTGGTCGGGGTAGGCATCGAGCGGCAGCTGGCCGGGGCCATGAGCGAGGGCGCGGGCGGTCCGGGTGTCGCTTCCGGGCGCGCGGCCGACGCCGAGGTCGATCCGGCCAGGGTAGAGCGCTTCCAACATGCGGAACTGCTCGGCGACCTTGAGCGGGCTGTAGTGCGTCATCATAACGCCGCCCGAACCGACGCGGATCCGTTGCGTCTTCGAGGCGACCTC
>CAMAUF010000073.1 GCA_945861295.1 bacterium
CTGCGCCGCACAGGGCCGGCCCCGCGATTTGAGAGAGGTTCTGGCTGACGCTGTTGAGCGTCACCGCGTTCAGCAGGCGCTCCTGGCTGACGAGCGTTGGGATGATCGCGGAACGCACGGGTTGGCCGAACGCGACCGTCGCGCCGAGCGCCAGCGCGAGCGCGAAGGTCACGCCGGTCGTCATCGCATCCGCCCAGACGAGGACCGCCGCCAAGATCGTCACCGCCAGTGAAGCGACCTGGCTGGTGAAGAGGAGCACGCGGCGGTCCATCCGATCCGCGAGGACGCCAGCGGGGATGCCGAAGACGAGGATCGGGATACCGAGCGCGAAGCTGATCAGGCCCAGTGCCTTGGCATCACCGCTGAGCCCCAACGCTAGCCAGACGAAGGCGAATTGCCGCATCGCCTGAGAAAGCGCGAACGAGAAGCTGTTCAACCAAAGGAACGTAAACGGCCGGGACTCGAAGGCCGAAAACGTCTGCAACGAGAAGCCCCGGCGGGCCGCTGGGCCTGAAGTCGTTAATGTGGCCATAACGATGTCATGCTACGTGCCTCGCCCGGCGGTGGCGAACGCCCGGCTGAGCGCTACGGAGGTTCAGGCCCTGGCGACGAAACTCGTGCCCTCGAAAGCGGAATGCGGTTCGACGCCCAGCAACTCCAGCAGCGAGGGAGCGAAATCGAAGATCGTCGCGTCACGCCGGGAGGCGGTCATCCCGGCGGCGGGCCGCCAGAAGCAGAAACCTTCGCCGGTATGGGCGCCGTTGCGAGCTTCGGGCTCCGCGGTGCGGAGGATGCCGCCGTTCGCCCGGCGGAGCGTGTGAGAGCGCACCACGCCGGGGTTCGTCCGGATGAAGGCATCGGGCAAGAAGTCGATGCGCGGCCCGCTCAGCTCGCGGGCCGTCCGGAAGAGACCGGCGAAGGCTGGCTGGTCGTCGTCTGTCGAAAACTCGGTCAGCAACGCTTCGAGCCGGTCGATCCAGCCAGCGGCATCTCCGGGCGCGACGACACCGTCGCGTTCGCGTCCCACAAGGTTGAGGCGGACGGCAGGCCAGGTATCGGAGGCGACGGTAAAGATGGGGTCGCCCGGGTGGTATCCGCCCGCCATGATGCGCGTCCCTTCCCGTCCAGCCCGGACGCTGGCGGGCAACCGTTGCCAAATGGCGCGATGAAGCGAGGCTGGCAAGAGATTACGGACTTTGCGGACGATGTCGCTCCGTTCGCGCTCGGCCCCCGGGTCCTTCCCGAGCAAGACATCGATGACCTGGCGGCCGAGCGGCGCAATGTCGGTCCGGCCGGCCATGCCGTGCATGGAGACCACGAAGACGTGGCAGTCGTCGCCGGCCGCCCGAATGATGCGTGGCAGCAGCGTATCCAGCGGCCGCATCAGTTCACCATACGCCGACTCGTTCGTCAGCCGAGGCGACAACGTCTCTGGCAGGGCGAGGTAGTGGCCAGCCTTGTGAGACTCGGAAAAGTTGACGAGGAGGAGGTCCCAGGCGCGGCGCGCCGCCAGGTCCTCGACTAGGCGCGCCCGTTTGTGGACCCCGATGCGCAGGTCCCGCGTCATCTTCAGCTTCTCGCCCGGCGAGGCCGGCTCGACCGTGTCGGCGGACAGCGGGTGTTTGCCGAATTGCCGGCGGACCTCCGGCCCGAACGAGGGCGGGACCGAGACCGGCGCGACCTCGTCGTGGACACCCCAGCCGTTCAGCGTACGGAAGCCAGGTTCCTCGACCGCGTCGACGTAGGGCAGGTCCACGATCGTGGCACGCTTGCCCGGCGCCAGGGCGGCCCAGAACGGCGCGGAGCGGAAGCGCGGATCATCGTTGCGGACCAGCCGCATCTCATCGGCCAGCCACTGCAGCCAAAAGTAACGACCGTGGGTGGCTGGGCCGGTCCCGGTCGCGAACGAGGGCCAAATCGAGCCGTGCAGCGACTCGCCCATCGAGGTGACATCGAGACGGACACCAGAGGAGGCGAACCCATCAAGGTTGGGCCAACGGCCGGAGGCGCGGTGGAGGTCGAACCAATCGGCGCCCATCGCGTCGAGCGTGAGAATCAGAATTCGACTCATGAAGGGAGGGTACGACCGGGCGGCTGAACGGTCGCGCCGCTACCGGGCCGCGACGGATCCTTAGTAAACAGTACGGCAGTAAACAGTACGGCCATGCTGGTTGCCCGCCCTCCGTCGGCTGCGGGAAGTCCTGCGCGGACGCGAGCGGGGCGATGACGCTCCCGATACTCCTCCTCCAGATCGTCCCTAATCCGGCGCCGCGCGATACTCCCTGCCACATCGACGCCACAAGGAGGGCCTTGTCATGGCCCGTGACTACGCCGCCGACATCAACGACCCACTCGCCCAAGATGTTGTCCGCAACGTCGGCGCTTGGGTGGACAAGGAGGTTCGGCCGGTCGCTTCAGAATTCGAACACGCCGACGAGTTCCCCGAGCCGCTGCTCAAGGGCATGTCCGACATGGGCCTGTTCGGGATCAAGATCCCGGAAGCCTACGGCGGCTTGGACCTCAGCTTCGAATGCTACGCCGGGGTTTGCATGGAGCTCGCCCGCGGCTGGATGAGCCTCGCCGGGATCATCAATACCCACGTGCTCGTCGGCTACGCGATCAGCGAGTATGGGACGGAAGCGCAGAAAGACTTCTATCTGCCCAAGTTCGTCAAGCCGGAAATGCGCTGCGCCCTCAGCATCACCGAACCGGACGCGGGCTCGGACGCGCAGGCGATTAAGACGCAGGCCCGCCGCGACGGTGACGATTATGTCATCAACGGACAGAAGATGTGGGTCACCAACGGCCACCGCGCCGGCGTCTACCTCGTCATGACCAAGACCGACCCTGCCGCCAACCCGCGCCACAAGGGCATCACGGCCTTCCTCGTCCCGCACGAGACCCCTGGGTTCATCAAGGGCAAGAAGTTCGACAAGCTCGGCTACAAGGGCGTCGAAACGACCGAACTCGCCTTTGAGGACGCCCGCGTGCCCGCGACCGCCGTGCTCGGCGCCCAGGAGGGACGGGGCTTCCAGCACATCATGTCGGCGCTGGAGGTGGGGCGAATCAACGTCGCGGCCCGCGGCGTCGGCGTCGCGCAAGCGGCCTTCGACGACTCCATCCGCTACGCCCAGAAGCGCGAGGCCTTCGGCGTGCCGATCTTCCAGCACCAAGCGCAGCAGATCCGGCTGGCCGAAATGATCGTCAAGATTCGCGCCGCCCGGCTGCTGACGCTGGACGCGGCCCGCAAGAAGGACTCAGGCGTCCGCAGCGACCTCGACGCCGGCATCGCCAAGCTCTACGCGACCGAAATCGCGAACGAATGCGCGCTGGACGCCATGCGCATCCATGGCGGCGTCGCCTATTCGAAGGAGTTGCCGATCGAACGCTACTACCGCGATGCCCCGCTCATGATCATCGCCGAGGGCACCAGCGACATCCAAAAAACGGTCATCGCCCGGAGCATCGTCAAAGACTATCCGGTGTGACGGAGTCGAAGTCCCGAGTCCCGAGTCCTACCGTCTCCGGCGGAAAATGTGACGGACTTGACAGCAAGGACGAGGGACCATCCTGAATAGCTTCGACCGATCGAGAAAGGAGTTTCAACCGTGACAATTCACGATGGCCGGGACAAGTTCGGCCGGTATTACGAGGAGTTCGAACCCGGTGACGTCTACAAGCATTGGCCAAGTAAGACAATCACCGAAGCCGAAGACCACCTCTTCTGCGACATGACGATGAACCATCATCCGCTGCACAGCGACCGCTGGTACGCGGAAGAAGAGACGCACTTCAAGCAGAACGTCGTCGTCGGCAACTTCGTCTATTCCCTCGTCTTGGGCATGAGCGTCGCCGATGTCTCCGGCAAGGCGATCGCGAACCTCGAAGTCGAAACGCTGAAGCACACGAAGCCGACCTTCCATGGCGACACCATCCGCGCCGAAACCGTCGTGATCGAGAAGAAGGAGACTTCGAGCGGCGACCGGGGCATCGTCACGGTCGAGACGCGAGGCTTCAACCAGCGCGGCGAGGAAGTCTGCTTCTTCCGCCGCAAGGTGATGGTCCCGAAGCGTCCGGCGTAGAATCAAGAACTGCCCATCAGTATGATCGAGGATCTGAAGCGCCTGGCGAACGGCCGCCAGCCCCGTACCAATCGCTGCTCAAGATCCTCCTCGCGGAACGGCTCGAACAGGAACTGCGGGCGGCCCGACCTCCCGTTGGCGGACTCGGTGTGTGAATCTCCTCGCGAGACGGACGGCGGGTGATCCCGTGTGCCGTCCTGCGGTATAATCACGCTATGGACACCTATACCGTCGTCCTTGCCTGGGACCCTGAATGGGCCGGCTACGTGGTCACCTGCCCGGCGATGCCCGGCGCCGTCAGTCAGGGTCAGTCTCGCGACGAAGCTCTCGCCAACATCTGCGAGGCGATGGAAGGCTGGTTCGAAGTCGCCGTGGAGCGGGGTTTCGGGCCACGCACCGAGACGCCGCAACTGGTCGCGGATGATGTCGCCTTCGCTTTCTCGTGGCAAGCCGAAGAGGGGTGGCCCCTAAAAGTTGAAACGGCGGCCGTGACGATTGCAACCGCAGTGGCAGCCTGAATGGGCAGACTCGACGGGCTTTCGAGTCGGGAAATCGAACTGGTGGCACAACGCGACGGTTGGGTTTTCTCCCGGCAGCGGGGCAGCCACCGAATTTACGGCAAGACCGGGGTGAGCCAAAACCTCGCTATCCCTGTTGGCCGCGAACTTCCGCCAGGGACGGTTCATGCGATCCTCAGCAAGATGGGTATGCCCGTCGATGAGTTTCTCCGGCTTCTTCGGCGATGATTGACCGACGAAGCATGCGGCCCTCGCCCGAATTCGGCTATCATGAGCGCATGCAGAACGTGACCGTCGTGCTCTCGCCCGACCCCGAACGCGGTGGGTACTCAGTCAGCGTACCGGCGGCCCCGGGGGCCATGAGCGATGGTGATTCGCGCGCGGAAGCGCTGGCCAACATCCGCGAAAGCGTGGAATTGTGGCTTGAGGTGGCGACCGAGCGAGGGCGTGGACTCCTAAACGAGACCGCTGAACTCGTGGCGGAAGAGGTGGCGACAATCCTCGGCTTCCGCGAAGAGTTCGCATGGGATCGTTCCATCGAGATCGCAACGATCACCATTCGGACACCGGTGCTGGCCTAATGGGCCAACTGGACGGGTTCGCCCCTCGAGAGGTTCGACGTGTCTTGGAACGCCGCGGCTGGACGCACATTCGGACAACCGGAAGTCACCAGATCGACGAGCACCCGGACAGCCCGGACCTTGTCTCGCTTCCGAACCACGACCCTGTCCGTACCGGGCTTCTCCGCGGGATCATCCGCAAAATGTGGCTCTCGGTGAACGCGTTTCTTGAGGTCGCCAGGAAATAGCCGTCCCCATTCACAGTTACTTCAAGCCAGCCCTCGCCTGGCCCGAAGTAACTGTGAAGCCCAACGAGCGGCGCCTCGCTGCTCCACGGACATCGGAAGCCCCCGTCCGCTGACGCCCGATCCCGCAATCCCGGCACCACTTACTCGGTTTGGTCGAGGTACTCGCTGAGGCCGTAGCCGACGCGCGCGCCGCCATCGAGGACGTACTCAGTCATGCCTTCGCCGATGTGCGTGAACTGGCCAGCGCGCCGGTTGCGCATCGGCAGGAAGCCCTTGACCGTGCCCTCGACGGTGTGGACATCGCCGTTCGCGAGCGTCACCTTGGCCTTTAGCGCCTTGTGGTAATTCGTATTGCCCTCGTACTCCGTTTCGAGCTCGACGTTCGTGATCTGGATCAGTTCCTGGCCTTTGTGGAAGACCCCGCCGCTACGGCCGGCCGAGACCGAGATCACCATGCCAAGGTCGTCGCCGTAGTTGCCCGTGATCCAGCGATAGCTCGGCGTCGCCTGCCAGTAGCGCGGGCCCCAGGAGTGGTCGCGGAGCCCGTTCCCGGCGATCTCGAAGGGGGTTTCGTCGTCGATCTGGATCGTCCCGGCGATCCGCATGTGCTGCTCGTAGTGGGCGCGCGCGAAGTTGTTCTCCGACTTCTCGTCGGCGACGTGCCCGTAGACCGGCCCAACGCCGTAGTGGGTGATCGAAAGCTTGAGCTTGCGGTGCGGGTTCTCCTTGAACGCTACCGAGGGCTCGCGCATCTCCGTCGGATCCTTGAGGTAGACGACCGAGCCGTTGTAGCTGGTCACGACCTCTTCCATCGGCTTGATCACGTCGATCTTGAGGCCGCCGGCGTCCCAGCCGTCGTTGTTGGCGATCTGGGGCCGCTTGTAGTTGAACAGCGCCGAACCGTCTGGGAGATAGACAATCACGGTCATCTCGGCGTGGCCTTCGTTGGCGCGGTTGCCGATGCGGACGAAGCCGCCCATCTGCTTGGTGCGGTCGAAGAAGTTGAAGTAGACCGACTCGTTGAAGTTCTCTTCGGGTCCGAGCGGGTGGCAGTAGTCGTCTTCCGCCTTGACGTTTCCGATGATGGTGACCATGGCGCGTCGCCTCCTGGTGATGCTGAGATTGTACGCCGCCCGGCGGCGCAGGCTATCTGCCTCACCGATCCGCCGCCGGCACGGAGCCGAGGGTCCGCAGGAAGTTCACGACGTGCCAGATCTCGTCGTCCGATAGGCTGTTCGCGCCGCTGCCCCAAGCCCGCATCGCAGTCCCGCCGATGCCGTTGTCGATGAAGGAGAAGAGCGCGCCATCCGAGTGCAGCGGGGCATGGACGGTGAGGTCGAGCGGGTATGGCTCCAGTTTCAGGCCCTGGGGTGGGACGCCCTTGAGGCCATGGCAGGCGGCGCAGTTCTGGAGAAATATCTCGCGGCCCTTGGCGATCGAGTCGCGGTCCGCCGCGATCGGGTTGATGGGGACGCCGTCGGGGTCGTGGCCGTGCACGCCGAACAGCAAGAGCATGCCGACGCCGAAGCCGGCGAGGGTGGCGCCGTTCGCCGACCATCCAAGGCCGCGAGGCCGCGCCGGAATCTCCCCCTTGAACAGCGCGAAGCCCAGCCCAGCGAGCAGGGCGACCACGCCAGCGAACTCGTTCCAGGTCAGGCCCGGGGCAGGGTTCGCCCATGGGTCGAACGAGCGCGCCGTGAGGATCGGGGCGCCCGCCGGCCGGACCTCGAAGAAGCCCCGGACATCGTCTTTATCGGGCCGGCGGACTTCGACCTCCACTTGCCAATTCCCTTCGAGCGGCAGGTACGGCCCTTGCCCGAGGAAGTCGCCGCTGGCCGCCGGGACCAGCGTCAGAGTCGACGGCCCGACATTCTCGTCGTCCCGGTACCGAAATGTCAGCCGCACGCGTTCAACCGCGGACGCGGGAAGGACGCGGACCGTGAAGGTATTCAGGCCCGTGCGGTTTGGGTCGATACCGAGCGAGATGCTGAGGCCATCGGCAGTGAAGTCTTTGGCGAAGGGATCGGCGTCCAGGTCGCGCGGGACTGACTTGGCGGCCGTCGTCTGGGTGAGGACGGCCGCCAGGACGACCACCGCGAGGCCGAGTAGCCCTTCGGCGGCGATGGTGGCGACGAACGCGCGCGGAGCCCCGTCCTGACGGGCGCCACTCGTCGCGCGCCGGCGCCCCAAACACGCGTTGTAGAGCGCTACTCCGAGGAGCGGGGCAAGCAGGGCAACCTTCGCGAGCAGCACTCGGCCATAGTTGGTTTCCACGAGACGGCTTGACGCATCAATTTCTGCCAGCGCGTTGACGAAGCCGGTCGACATCGCAAGAAACACGGCCAGCGAAGCCACCAGCGCAAACCGTGCCGCGAACTGCGGATAGAGGGCCTCACGACCACCGAGACGGAGGGCGAGGGCCAGACCAATCACCGCCCCGACCCACACCGTCGCCGACCAGGTATGGAGGGCGTCCGCGGCCATCGCCCAGTTCGCGCCGGCGCCGGCCGCGGCGTGGCTGGTGGCGGTAAAGCCGAGCAAGAAGACCGCCGACCCCGCGGCGAGCGCCCAGACGCCAGTCCGGAACCGCGCCGTGCGCGCCGCAAGGAGGAGGCCCACGCCAGCGACAGCGAGCGCCCCCCACCGCACGAGCCACGCGTGCCCGCCGCGGGAGCCCGTCACGATGTCCCAGAACCCGTCATCCGCATACGTACGGTCGAGGACAACGCCGTGGAGCGCCGTAGCAAGAGCGGCGACGGCGATCCCGATGGCCGCTAGGCGGAGGAGCCCGCGCCGTTGGGCGCCCAGGGGTCTCGCGACCGCAAAGATCACGACTGGCCCGATCATCGCGAGGATGCCGAGCAAGGCGAGCGCGCGCACGGCCACGCCGTCCTCTGGCGCCGACGGGTCCGCGTCTCCGCCGAAGCCGGCGACCTGGTTCGTCCCCGCCGGCAACGAACCATCGGCCTCCAAGACGGTGAATGGGTACGACC
>CAMAUF010000074.1 GCA_945861295.1 bacterium
AGCTTCGCGGCTGGAGACGTCGCTACACGAGAGCCTGGCCCGGCTCCGTCTCGGACGTGTCGACCTCTTTCTCTTGCACGGCCAACTCGTCCCGGATGCGCGCGCGGGCCAGAAAGGGTATCGCGGCACGCCCCGTGCGCTCTTCGTCGAACACGTAATCCCCGCCTTCGAAGGCCTGCGGGTGCGTGGTCTGATCGGAGCGTGGGGGATCTCCGGCGTTGGCGTCCCCGAGTCGGTGATCGAGACGCTACTCGGGGATCCGGCCCCGGCAGTCGTCCAGGTGATTACCAACCTGCTGGATTCGCCCGGAGGGATGAAGAGCTTCGAGGAGGAGGCCCGGCCGCGTGAGATCTTGGCGACCGCTGCCACACGTGGCGTCGGCGTCATGGGCATCCGGGCTGTGCAGGCCGGCGCGCTCACGTCTGCGCTGGACCGGCCCCTGACGGACGACCACCCGGAAATGGCTGACTTCCGGCGGGCTGCGCCGTTCCGCGCGCTCTGCGCTGAGCTTGGCGAATCGCCGGCCGCGCTCGCCCACCGGTACGCGCTCTCGATGCCGGGTGTTGCGACGGTCGTGTTGGGCGTCAAGGACCGCGTGGAGTTGCGCGAATGCGTAGAAGCGGAACGCCGGGGACGGCTCGACGCGGGCCTGGTCGCCCGCATCGATGCCGCCGTCGTGTCCACCGTTTAGTTCGTGAGGCGGACTGCCGTGGAAGCGTTCAAGGTACCCGTGTAGGTGGAGTTCGGCATCTCGGTGATGATCGTGATGAACTGCCCCGTCACGGTGGCATTGCCGCCCGACGTGCCGGAGCTCTCGACGAACATGAAGGCGAAGGTCAAGATCAAGCTGTTCGCGCCGCTGCCGCTGCCGCTGTACTGGTCAATTACGGGGACGACGATGATACGAGGGTGGTCCTCGCAGCCTTTCTTGATGGCGACGCGGCCGTCGTACAGGGTCGTCAGGACATCAGTTATCGCGTTTCCCGCGCAACCAACCGGCTTCGGAAGCGCCAACCTGTCGTTCAGTCCGAGTTTCGTGGGGCCGACCATGTTGCCGGTCTGTGAGGCGAGATAGTCGCCAATTTTGAAGTAGCTCGTGGACCCCACGCTGATCGCTTCACGGTAGGCGTCCGCGCCGGATGCGTCGAGCTGCAATGCGCCGAAGTCGCCTTTGTCGTGGCCGCCGGTGCCGTGCTTCAGGGTGCAGGACATGTTCTGTTTGAACGTGGGCACACCGCCGACGAACCCATTGAAGCAGGGATTGTCGTTGACGCTGACGGCGGAGGTGCCGCTGCTGTTGGCGACCAAGCCCCAGGGGACGATACCGCTGCCGCCGTTGTAGAAGCCGAGCTTCGCCTTGGCGCTCGCCGTCACGGTCGTACTATTGAGGCCGACGAACTTCAGGAACCAGTGGTTGAGCGCGCGGCTGGTCGTGACGGTAATGGTGTCGTTGGCGACGTTCTGCTTGGAGATCGCGGTCGTCCAGGTCGAGCCGGCCGCGACGTTCGTGTAGACGTACGTGTATGCCGCGGTGGCCGCAGGCCCGGCGTTCGGGAGGTCCTGGGCCCCAGCGAGGACGCTCGCGTCGGCGGCCTTTTGCAGCTCCGCCTTGGTATAGACGATGCGGCCGACGTCGACGGACATGCCGACAAGGCCGAGGAACGCGGCCATCCCAGCCGCAAAGAGGATCATCATCTGACCGGAGTCGCCTCGGCCGGTCCCCAAGCGGACGAGCCTGTCTAACGCCCTGCGTGCGCCCATGAAGCCACCTCTCCGTTCCTTACAGGATCGGACAGGCTGCGGCCTCAGCGCTAGAGCGGAGCGGTGGAAAGAGCGTGACGGCTGCGGATTCGCCGTCCGCCCGTCGTTAGTTCGTGAGGCGCACGGCCGTGGAAGCGTTCAAGGTGCCGGTGTAGGTCGAGTTCGGTATCTCGGTGATGATAGTGATGAACTCGCCCGTGACCGTGGTCTGGCCTCCGGACGAGCCAGAACTCGTGAGGAACATAAAGGCGAACGTCAGGATCTTGCTGTTATGGCCGCTGCCCCCGCCGTCATACTGGTCGATAACCGGGACGACGATGATGCGTGGGTGATTCTCGCAGCCCTTCTTGATGGCGACCCGGCCGTCGTAGAGGGTGGTCAAGACGTCGCTTCTCGCGTTTCCGGCGCAGCCCGTTGGCTTGGGGAGCGCGAGCCGATCGTCAAGGCCCTGCTTTGTGGGGCCGACCATGTTTCCGGTCTGCGAGGCGAGAAAGTCGCCGATTTTGAAGTAGGTCGTGGACCCGGTGACGATCGTGGCGCGGTAGATGTTCGCGCCCGTGCCGTCGAGCGCCAAGGCACCGAAATCGCCGTGCTTGTGCCCCCCGGTCCCATGCTTCAGGGTGCACGAGATGTTCTGCTTGAAGGTCGGGATCCCGCCGGACCAGCCATTAAAGCAGACGTTGTCGTTGACGCTGACGTCCTCGTCGTCATCATTGCTGAGCGCTACGAGCCCCCAGGGGACGATGCCGCTGCCGCCGTTGTAGAAGCCGAGCTTCGCCTTGGCGCTGGCCGTCACGGTCGTGCTGTTGAGCCCAACGAACTTCAGGAACCAGTGGTTGAGCGAGCGGCTGGCCGTCACCGTAATGGTGTCGTTGGCGACGTTCTGCTTGGAGATGGCGGTCGTCCAGGTCGAGCCGGCGGCAACGTTCGAATAGACGTAGGTGTATGCCGCGGTGGCGGCCGGCCCAGCGTTCGGGAGGTCCTGCGCGCCCGCGAGGACGCCAGCATCGGCGGCCTTTTGCAGCTCGGTCTTGGTGTAGACGATGCGGCCCACGTCGACGGACATGCCGACAAGGCCGAGGAACGCGGCGAGCCCAGCCGCAAAGAGGACCATCACTTGGCCGCGCTCACGCGCGCCGGTCCGTGACCGTAGTTTCGATAGCTTCACGATCGTCGCCCCATCGCTGTTTCAGCGCCCTGCCCCTACCATCGCGCAGTTTACGGTCGGTTTACAGAGCGGTTACCGTGACGTGTGGGTGACACGTCGGTACGCGGGTTGCGGCGAAGCTGGCGGCGGGCCGCGGGCGAGCTGAAAAGGTTGTCATTAACCCTGGACGGCCCGGCGCGTTATCCCTAGTACACAGGCGTTCGCCTGCCTATCCTCGGAAAGGAGGACGGTCGGATTCAGGGTCCCGGCGCGGCCCCAGGGGGCTGGTAGTGGCCGAAGCAGTGGTCGAAGAACGCGCGACCGCGATCGTCTTTGACGAGGTCGCCGTGGTTGAAGGGGCGAAGCGGGGCGACCCGCAGGCGCTCTCGGCACTGTACGAACAGTACTTCCCCAAGGTGTACCGCTACGTCGCGAGCCGCCTCGCCTCCACCGAAGACGCCGAAGATGTGACCGAGGAGATCTTCCTCCGCGTCCTCAACAACGTCGGCAACTTCGAATGGCGCGGCCTCCCCTTCGGCGCCTGGGTCTTCCGCATCGCCCGCAACGAGATCATCTCGCACGTGCGCCGTCAGAAGACTCGCGGCATCCCGGCGGAGCTGACCGAGAGCATCGCCGACTACGCCCCAGACCACACCCTCGCCATCGAGACAGAACTGACGATGGTCGTGGTCCGCCAGGCAGTCGAGCGGCTCCCGGAAGCGCAACGCCAGGTGGTCGCGCTCCGCTTCATCGCGGGGCTCTCGGTAGCCGAAACAGCGCAAGCCCTGAAGAAGACCGAAAACAACGTGAAAGTCCTCCAGCACAAGGCAATCGCGAAACTCCGGCTGATGGTGGAGCGCGACTGATGGACCTCTTCGATCGACTGCCCGGCCGGCAAGCGGCCACTTTCGCGGAAGCGACAAGCCTCCTCGACGACGGCCTCGACCTCGACCTTGTGCTGGAGCTCTTCGCCGCCGACGCGCCCTGGCTCGGGCCTCTCCTCCGCACCGAAGCCGGGATAGTCGCCGCCGGTGAGCGCGTGCAGCCCAGCTACTACTTCGCCGGAGCGCTCAAACAGAAGTTCATCAGCGCGGGCGTCCGCCGTGGCACAGCCGCGACCGCGGCCCCGGTCGCCCTGCCAGCGCGGCCAGCGCGTGTCGCTTTCGCGGCGGCCGGCCTGGCCGCGGCGTCGGCGATCGCCGGTGTCGTCACATTTGGCCTGCTCACCGCCGGCAAGGCCGAGCCGGGCGACTGGGATTACGTCTTCCGCGCCAGCCGCGAGCGATTCGACGATACCCTCTCCCGCCAAGGCGACCCGATCGAGTTTCGGCTGCGCCAGGGCGAGGCCCGCGTCACCGTCATCACACAGCTAAGCTCGACCGACGACCCGATCGACGACGCCACCCTGGACGCGCTCCAGGACGAGGCCCGCGAACTGATCAAGCTCGCCGAACTCACCGAGTTCGATGACGCTCAGAAGGAACAGGTTCTGCAGTTCGAAGAACGCGCGGTGGCGGCCCTTACCGGCGTCAAGCCGTCCGCGAACGCGGACCCGGCGAAGGTCGAAGCGACCATCCAAGTCGTGCAGCAGGCCGCGGCCGCCGCAACGGGGATCAAGCCGCTCCCAGAGCCGTCTCCCAGCGCGAGCCCAACCCCCGGCGAGGGGACTCCCACCGCCACCGCGAGCGAAACTCCTTCCGCGACGCCCACTCAGACGGCCGGCGCCTCTCCCTCCGTCGCTCCGTAGCGCCCTGAAGCGGCCCAACGCCGGAACTCTGCCAGCGCCTCTGCCGAAAAACGGCTCTCCGCCCAGGCCCACTCTTCGGGAGTGCGCGGCGGCAGCCCATGCATGAGGTGCGCGCGCCGTTCGACTTCCAGCAGCGCTTCATCGGTCGACTCGGGCGGGCGTTGGAGCGAAATCGCGACGCGGAGGAGCGAGGCGAGGGCGCTGGCGGCCGACGCGGTGATCGGCCCGCTCTCCGGCAGCAACGCTCGGATGGCTTGGGCCGTGATCGCGGCGAGGTCAGTGCCGTCTTCGGGGGAAGGTTGCGTTGGCATGAGCGCGATCGTCCGACGGGGTCGCCGGTACCGCCAACAGGTCCCCGGCACTGAGACCCGGGACTCCGCACTGAGCCCTACGGCATCGTCAGCGACGCTGCCTCGGTCATGAAGATCCAGTAGACCTTGAGCTTGAACAGGCCGCCGAAGTCGTTGCTGAACCGGGCTTGGCCGGGGAAGTAGCTCAGCCAAACGCGCGCGGCATTGTCGTACTGCAGGACGCGCAGATACCTTCCGGCGATAGGGCGAAGAGCGTCGGCGACGGCAGCGCTGGTCCCCGTCCAGACGAAGTTATTCCAGCCGGGCTTGAGGTCGACGGTGAGGCCAGAGGGTGGGTTTGGGTTGACGGTGGCGGCGTTGGCAGCGCCGGCATCGACCCATACCGCGTCGTAGCGCTGCAGCGTCGTCATGTCGTTGACAAAGCCTGGGACGCCCTTGCTGTAGTGGCGAAAGCCGCCTGGGTCATCCAGGCCGGGCTTCTCCGGGTCCCAACGGTAGACGTTCGTCCAGGGGCTCGGCAGCGTGTTGAGCACGGCGGGGAGCGCCCCGGGCGGGTCCAGGTAGACGATGTTCGCCCAGCCCCCGTTGAGTGTTTGGACGATGACCGGGCCCGGGGGAGGCGGAGTCGAACTGACGTCCAGGCCGGAGAGGGCGAGGTCGGCATCGCGCTCCCCCCACGACGCCGGCGGTTGCGCCGGGAAGCCTCCGACGGAGAACTGGATGACCTTGCCAGGGCCGCCGCAGCCCGGGGCCTCGGCTTCGCTTTTGATGCGGAGGGTGTAGCGCGAAACGGGCCCGAGGGCCAGCGTCGTCGTCGTGCCGCATTCGACTCCGGCGATGGTGGCGCGGACTTCGGTGCCGGCCGGCGCATCGCGCCAGTCCCGCAGTGCCGCGCCGGTGATCGTCATCGGGACGCGGCCAACGGCTTGGCCGAGATTGACGATCCCAGCGCCGGCCCAGTTCTGGCCGTGCGGGGCCGCGGCCGCGGGCGTTGCCGCCTCCCGTGCGATTTGGAGGTAATCCCGAGCCTGGAGTTCCGAATTGCGCGAACGCATGAGCGCGAACATGCTCGTGACGAACGGGGCGGCCAAGCTGGTGCCGCCGATGCCGACGACGTAGGGCCGCAGCGGCGAGAGCACTGTGCGTACCGGGCCGACGATGTCATCGCCGGGGGCCGCAAAGTCGATCGAGGGGCCGTAACTGCTGTACTTCGCCCAACCGAGCGCCCGGTCGGCGGCGCCGACGCTGATCAGGTTATCGAACTGCGTGTAGGCGGCTGGGTAGCCCGGACCAACCTGGCTCGTCCCTGGGATATGGTTGCCGGCGGCGGCGACGATGATGATCCCGGCATCCTGCGCGCGCTGGATTTCGGTCCGCAGTTGGAGATTGTCCGCGGCCTCCACGCCCGCTTCCGAGGCGATGCTGATGTTGATGATGTGGGCGCCCATGCGGCGCGCATAGGCGATGCCCTCGGCCACATTGAACATCGAACCGCGGGGCAAGCCGCCGAAGCTGCCGCAGTCGAGGACCTTGATGGGCATGAGCATGACGTTCCAGGCGGCGCCGGCGATGCCTTTGCCGTTGTCGCCGCTGGCGCCGATGATCCCGGCCACCAGCGTGCCATGGGAATGGTTCTCGCTTCCCGGCTGGCCATGGTCATCGCGGATTTCGCCGGTGGGCGCGGAGCTGGTGTACCCGCAGGCGAGCTTGTTCTCTGGCGTCAACTCCACAAACCGGCAACCGTGAGCGTCATCGATGCAGCCGTTGCCGTCGTCGTCCACGCCGTTGGCCGTGCTGTCTTTGGGGTTCGTCCAAATGCGGCCCGCAAACTCCTCGTGGTCGATATCCAGGCCGCTATCGATCACCGCGACGATCACCTTTTCGGAGCCGCGGGCGAGGTCCCATGCTTGTTGAGCCGAGATCTGGGCCAAGTACTGCGACTGGCTCTGAAGGTAGTACGGGTCGTTCGGCTCGGCGGCGGCGTAGACCGCGGCGTCGGTCTCGACGGAGACGACACTCGGGTCTGCGCGGAGCTCGGCGACGAAGGATTCGCGGCTTTTGCCGGTAGGCACGGCGAGACGTCGAAAGCCCTCATCCGTGGCGGGAGGCGCGGCACGCGGGTCTGCGTTTTCGTCGACCGGAAGGCGGGGCCCCTGGATCGCGTACTGGACGATGACGCCGTCCAGGGCGGGAGCGAACTCCGGCCGCTGCGCGCGGACGATCGGCGTCGCGCCCAGGACGGCGGCGAGTGCCCCCAAGGATAGGATGCAGAGCCAACGCACGAGTCCGCCCCCCTCACGATGGGTTCCGCTGGTTACCGAGTGGGCGTGGGCGGCGCCGCCGGGACAGTTGAAGCTTTGTTGGGGGTCGGCGTGATCGCCGGCCGCTCGCCCAAAGCTTTCTGGTCGATAATAACCGCGACATCGCGGGCGCGGTCAATGTTCATGAACGGTTCGCCACCGTAGGTCTGCACGATCGAGACCAGGTTGCCGCGCCGGAAGACAAACCGATGGTAGACGCCGACAATCTCCGACGTGCCGACCGTCCCCTGAGTGAACTTCCAGGCGCTGGACGCATTGGCGAGACCGCGCGTTTCCTCTTTTACGGAGCCCGCCCGCTTGAGGTGGAAGTCGGCGATGAAGGTGTAGGCCTTGCTGGCGCCGGCGACATCAGCGAAGAGGTATGTCTCGACACGGACGAAGAAGCGACCCTGCAGGACGCCGGCGAGGGCGCCATCCGGTTGCAGCGCTCCTTGATAGCCATCCTGGTAGCCCCACTCCGCCGCGAGCCGCTCTCCGTCCGCGACGTTCGCGAAGTAGCCGTTGGTCGCGAAGCCCGTGGCCGAGAGCAGGAACGTCTCTTGAGGCAGCGTGTCGTAACCGGAGGCGAGGTCGTTGATTTGTGCGACGTACCGCGTGGCCGGTCCTTCGACTTTGATTTCTGGCCCGCCAAGGGTGCCGCCCGTGCTCTGCGATGCCGCGGCGTCATCGAAGGACGGGATATCGTCGCCGCCCGAAACCCAGAGAAAAATGCCCACGGCCGCGCCGAACATCAGGATGGCGGCGGAACCCGCGATAATCGGCAGCCGCCAACGCTGGCTGCGCGCAGCCAGGCCCGAGCCCGACGCGGAGCGGCGCCTGCGCGGCCGGAATTCCGGCGCCTGTTGCGTCATCGGGTGGCCGTCGCGCTGGGCGTTGCGGCCGGGGTCGGGCGGACCGCCGTCTTCACCCGGTCGGCGGGCGGCGTAAAGTTCGAAGTCGGCGTGGGTACGATAGCTTCCTTCGTGCCGAGGGCTTTTTCGTCGATCAGCAGCGCCAGGCCGCGCGCGGTCTCGACCTTCATGAACGGGTCCGCCCCGATCGTGAGCACGACCGCGACGAGGTTGCCGCGGCGGAAAATCATCCGATGGAACGCCTGGGCAATCGTC
>CAMAUF010000075.1 GCA_945861295.1 bacterium
TAGTTCCGCGACCGGAAGTGCTCGTCCACATAGCCAGCCCAAGCAACCGCCCCGAGACGTGCGGTCGAATCCGCCCCGCCGACTTGGATGGCCGCTTTTTCGGTGAAGGTCGCCTGGTACAACGCGATCCCGGCGGCCTTGTCGCGCCGGCCGATGGCGTCGGTGCCGAGGCCGTAGTTGATCGAGAGTTGCCGGATGTCCGCTTCATCGAGGATGCGTTGGAGTTCGGGAGGTAGTTCTGCCACGGAGTCGCCTCGCTTTGATTGGGGTCGTCAGGATAGTGGCCACGGATGAGGCGATGGGCAAGGTGCGTCGGCAAGTCCTCACGCTCGCGGGCCGCTTCAACGGGCGGGCGCCGACAGCTTCAGGGACCGGCGGTCAGCGCATAGATGTGGCCGTCGGCGCCGAGAAGGTAGAGCTCGCCAGCACGATCTTCGGCGAAGCTGACGGCCTGAGGTCCATCGGCTTCGAGCACTTCGACGGCTGGCCGGCTGGCGTACGGCTCACGCAGCGCCCGGAGCGTGCCTGAGCAGTAGTCGGAGAAGAGATAGGCGCCGGCGAGGCTCGGGAGCGACCGTCCCCGGTAGACGAATCCGCCCGTCACGGAGCAATCGCCCTCGCTCCCGCCTTGGCCGTACTCGGCCACGGGCAGGGTGAGGCCGGCGGTGTCGCAGCCAGATGGTGGCCGGAAGCAGCGCGTGCCCTCGATTAGGTTCCAGCCGTAGTTGGCGCCCTTCACGACGCGGTCGACTTCCTCGACGGCGTTCTGGCCCACGTCGCCCGCCCAGAGCCCATGCGGCGCGGCGCGGTCAAAGCTCATCCGCCAGGGATTGCGGAAGCCGTAGGCCCAGGTCTCCGGACGCTGCCCCGCCGCTTCGCTCGCAAAAGGGTTGTCGGCGGGAATGCGGTAGGGTCGGGCTGCCGTCACCCCGCGGACATCGATGCGGATGATGCTCGCGAGGAGGTTGCGGGTGATGTCCTGGCCGTTGCCCTGTGAGTCGCCGGAGCCTCCGCCGTCACCGAGGCCGAGGTAGAGCATGTCGTCTTCGGGCCCGAAGAGGACCGTCCCGCCTTTGTGGTTCCCAAAAGGCTGTGGCGCTGTGAGGATCACGAGTTCGGTTTCGGGCTGGACGCGCCACTCGGCGCCGCTTCCGGTTGTGTCGAAGCGCGAAAGGACGGTCCTACGCTCGCCCTGCGCGGCGCTGTAGTAGACGTAAAGAAAACCATTGCGGGCGAAGTCCGGGTCCAGCGCAAAGCTGAGCAGGCCCTCCTCGTTTCCGCTTCGACTGGTCTTCGCCGTGTTGTCGAAGTGGGTGACGGTTTTGGCGGTCGTTGAGTGACCAGCGAAGCCCACGAGCTTGCCCTCTTGCAAGGCGACCACGAACCAGCCCGGTTCAACTTCCACCATGGCGACCGGCCGCGGCAAGGGCGGCAACGCCGGGAACGCCCGATCGACGCGCACAGAGGGCAGGGCGGTGGCGGCGGTCGCGGCGCTCGTCACCGGCGCTGGCGGGGCCGAAGGCGACCCCGTCGAAGAGAGTTCGGCGACTGCGGTCGTCCGTGCGTCGTCCGGGCTGCTGTCCCCAGTGCAAGCGCCCACGAGCAACCCGCCGAAGGCCACGACGAGAGGCAAGAATCGTGCGTTCACAGACAGAGGTTACTGGGCGACACCGTTAATTCGCGGCAAGGCCGGTCGCGGCGGCATCGAGCGCAGAGCGTACGTCCGCCGAGAAGCCCTGCTCGCGCAAGAGCTTGCCGAGGGACGAGAGGAAGAGCAGCACGTTGCCGGGCGTCGACGATTCGCCCATGAGGCCGACGCGCCAAACCTTGCCCTTGAGGTCGCCAAGGCCGCCGCCGACCTCGATGTTGTGGCGTTTCAGCAGCGCCCCGCGGACCTCGACATCGTTGACCCCTTCGGGGATGCGGACGGTGGTGAGCACCGGCAGGCGATAGCCCGCGTCGGCGTGAAGGACCAAGCCGAGGCCCTCGAGGCCGCTCTGGAGGGCGCGTCCGTTCCGTTCGTGGCGGGCCCAGCGCGCTTCGAGGCCCTCTTCGAGCACCAGCGCGAGCGCTTCATGAAGGGCGTAAATCATCGAAATCGGCGCCGTGTGGTGGTAGGCGCGGGCGGGGCCCCAGTACGCTTCGAGGAGCTGCATGTCGAGGTACCAGGTGTTGGAGGGGACTTCGCGGGCCTTGACCCGGGCCCAGGCCGCCGCGGACAGCGTGATTGGGGAGACCCCCGGCGGGGCCGAGAGGCATTTTTGGGTGCCGGAGTAGACGGCGTCGGCGCCCCAGAGGTCCGGCTCGACCGGCACGCCGCCGAGGGAGGTGACGCAATCGACAAGGAGCAGCGCGCCCGCGGCCTTCGCGACTTTGGACACCGCGGGGACATCGGATTGCACGCCCGTCGACGTCTCGGCGTGGACCATGGTGACCAGGCTGACGTTGCCCACTTCCCGGCAGGCCTTCTCGATGCCGGCTACATCGGTCGGCGAGCCCCAGGGCGCCTGGACGCGGGTGACGATGCCGCCGGCGCGTTCCGCCATCTGGGCGATCCGGTCGCCGAAGTAGCCGCAGATCCCGCAAACAACCTTGTCGCCGGGCTGGACGAGGTTCATGACGGCCGCTTCCATGCCGCTCGTCCCCGTGCCCGGCGTCGCCAGGGTGACATCGTTCGCTGTGCGCATGACCTGCCGGAGCATGTCGCGGCAGTTGTCCATGATCTTGAGGAACTCGGGGTCGAGGTGGCCGAGGAGCGGCGCGCCCATGGCGCGGGTGACGCGCGGGTTGGCGCCGGAAGGGCCCGGGCCCATGAGGATGCGAGTAGGAGGGTTGAAGGCGGGAATCGTCGTCATGGCGGGCAATGGTAGCAAAGTTCCGAGTTCCGAGGTCGGAGTTCTCGGGTGACGCCACGTCTGGCTCGCGAGACGAAAAACATGAGCACGTGCTCATGTTTGCTCATGCTCGTCCCGTGTGATGCCGGAGTGAAAGGCTGGGCCGGCGAAGGTCTTCACGTCGTCATCTTCGGGGTTGGTCAGGCCGAACTGGGAGCGCGGGATGGCACGGAGGGTGGCGTAGGCGGAATGCTAAGCCGGGGCGGGTCCGCCGCGCGGGTCCCGAAGTCGGCCGGTGGGGCGCACCGGCCGACTTCGATTGCCTACAAGCGCTACGCCGTAGCGGGCGCCTTGGCCGGACCCGAAAGAGCGTCGCTGAGGAGCAGCTTGAAGCCCACAACGATCAGCCAGCCGGACAGCGGAAGAAGCGTGCCCATGAAGAGGCCCCACGCGGCGTAGCCCGAGAAGCGGCCCACCTCAACGACGGCCAAGGCGGTGAACGAGAGGCCGCTCAAAAGGGGAAAGGCCGCTGACCAGCGAGGCGCCAGGTTCGTCCGAAGCAGGACCGCCGCAAGAGCGTAGCAAGCTGGGGCGAGGGCGGCGGCCGCCGCGATCATCATGCCATCGAGCACGATGACGAGGATGCGGGCCTCCGCGATGGCGGTTGCCGGCGCCTTGCCGGCTGCGAACTCCGCGGCCTCAGAGCTGATTGCGCCATAAAGCGCGGCGCTAATCGTGATGGCGACCCCCGCCGCCCCCAAGAACGCCGCGGCGAGCGAGGCCAGGATCCGGCTCTTTGGGATGAGCAGCACTCCGAGCAGAGTTGCGACCCCAATCATTGCGAAGCCAATGACGAAGAAGAAGGCGGTGGTCAAGTGATTCGTGGTTTCGCCCTGTTCCCCTAAGCGCTGGAACTCGGATGGCCAACTGTCGCGGCTGGTGTCATAGCCTTGAATCGAGGTTCCAGCTACCGCCGCCACGGCCAGGATGAGCAGGAGCAGGCCTGTCGCTCGCGGCAAGGAAATACTGAGATTCACGTTCGGTCCTCCATAGCGTGTGCGCCAGAGGATGTCCGCGGGCATCCCGCGGATCATCCGGCCGACGATATTGACGAAGAGCAAGCCTTGCGGGAGCCCGGCGGCAGAGGCTTCGGCCGCTTCCTCCCAGAGGTCGGATTCGATCTGGATGCGCCGGCGCTCTTTGGCGCCGGCCGGCGTCCCAGCTGTGTAGAGGCGCGTCCAGCCACGGACGATGGCGTTGGCGGAGTTTTGGCGGACGAGGATGGCGCTCATTGGCTGGCCCACCCTTGCTGAAGGTTGGAGACCGGCGAGGACATCGCTTGCCTGGCGGCGATCGCCGCGAGTTCGCCCTCGGCCGTGAGCCAGTACATTCGGCGGCGAGGACGGGAGGCTGCGGCCGCCGCATCCGCGTCTTCGAGCCGGCTGGCCAGCATGCCGAAGTCGTCGAGGCGGTCGAGCGCGCGGTAGAGCGTCCCGTGGCCAACGAGGCGCTTGGCTTCCGCGGCTTCGGCGATGTCACGGGCGATGGCGTATCCGTGGAACTCGGGCTGCCCGGCTTCGGCGAAGGCCAGCGCCGCCATCAGCAACTGGCGTTCGAAGGGGACCAGGGTGTTGGGTTTGCGTCGCATGGCCAAAGAATACGCATATAGCTGCGGATGTCAACACCCCATGCGTCGGCACGGCCTCACAGGGCGGGCGCGCCAGACTGTCAGCGGCGAAGCAACCGCGTGTAGAGCCGCGCGTGCTCAGCGGCCACCGCCTCCCAGGCGAACCGCGCCGCATAGGCCCGCGCCTTCTCGGCGAGGCTCAGGGCGGCGGCGGGGTCTGCCAACAGTCTCTTGATAGCGGCGTCAGCTTCGTCGGGGGTGGACGCCATGGCGGCAGCCGCGGCCAGGTCCGGCGACGTGTGGCGCCCCGGCCTGGTCACCACCGGGAGGCCGCAACCAGCTGCCGCGAGGAACGAGCCTCGTCGTGCCGAAAGGCCGTCCGGGAAAGGGAGGTAGGCGACGCCGGAGTCCGCGAGCAGGTCAGCGGCGTCATCGTCATTGAGCCCGCTGACCCATTCGACGTTGGCCGCCGATTCGGCCGAGCGCAAGCCCGCGGCGTAGGCGACCTGCGTTGGCGTCGGCGTCCCGATCACTGCGAACCGGGTGGCGTCGCCCGCCCTACGCCAACGGGCGGCCGTCTCCAAGAATGTTTCGATCCCCTTATCGGGCCGGATGCTGCCGAAGTACACGACTGTTCGCGCCGGCGACGGGTGGCGTGGCCGTTCCGGGACGTTGCTCGCGATCGGGATCACGACCGTGCGCCGTCGTACCCAGGGGGCGCTGGCCACCAGATACACTCGCTCCAGGGCGGAGGTCACGATGACGGCCTGGGAGCGAAGCGTGAAGGGCAGAAGCTTCGCCCGGCCCCGCACTGGGCCGTAGTTGCTGGCCTCGTGGAGCGTCGTGACGCCGGGCCGCAGGAGCGCGGCGAATTGGATGGTAGGTCCTCCGCCATAGGCGCCCATGGGAAACTGGTAGTGCACCAGGTCTGGGGAGAGGCGCGTCAGTGCGCGGAACAGCGGTTGAATCCCGCGCCAGGACCAGTTGGCGTGTTCCAGGTGGACGGCGTCGATCCCCGCTTTGCGCAGCGCCTCCGTTAGGCGGACAGCGTACATGCCAATGGCCGTGTCGGCGGCCGGCGCGGTCACCATCGCTACGCGGATCGGCCGCCGGGCGGAGGATGGCGCCACCTCGCTCATATCTGCGCCGCTCACGCCAGTGCGCCGCTGACGGCGAGGTTCGCGATCTCGTCATCACTGAGGCCGAGCACGTCGCGCAGGACCTGGTCCGTGTGCTCGCCCAAACAAGGCCCCGGCCCGCGCAGGATGGCCGGCGTGCCGGAGAAGGTCGTGGCGAAGCCGTCGTACGGTGTCGGGCCCATCTCTGTGTGGTCGAGGGTGACGAAGAAGCCTCGATGGGCGAGCTGCGGGTCGCGGTACAGGTCCGTTGGTCTTAGGACGGCATAGGCGGGGACGCCGGCCCCGCGCAATGCTTCGGCGGCCTCGAAGGCATCTCGCGTGCCGGACCAGGCTTGAAGGTCCGCGTCGATCGCGGCGTCGAGTGCGCGGCGCTGCGAAGGCCCTAGGCCGAGCTCGAACGGGAGACCGGTGAGTTCCACAAGCGCCCGCCATTGCTGGTCACTTTCGACCGCGATCGCGAGGTAGCGCTCGACGCCGGCGCATTGGTAGACGCCGTGAGGCGCGGCGTAGGGCGACTCGTGTCCACGGGCGGGGGAGGCGTTCCCGTTGACGACATAATCGAGCACGAGCGGTTCGATGAACCGGATCCCGCCCTCGGATTGCGATAGGTCGATGTACTGGCCGACGCCCGTCCGGCGCCGGTGGGCGATGGCTGCCGCCAGCGCGGCGATGCCGTACCGCGGGTTGATGAAGTCGGTATAGGCGCCCCAAGGGCCGGCGGGCGGCCGGTCGGGCCAGCCGGTCAGGGCGTGGACCCCAGCCAGCGAGGCCCCCTGACCGCCGAAGCCTGTGTAGCCTCGCTCCGGCCCGGTTTGACCTCGGAGACACGTGCTCAGCATCACAAGGTCAGGGCGTGACCGGCGCAACGTGTCGTAGTCGAAGCCGAACTTCGCCATGGTGCCGGGCGTAAAGCTCTCGACGACGACGTCGCTCCAATCGATCACGCGCTGCGCGAGCGCGCGCCCTTCCGGGAGGCTGAGGTCGCAGGCGAGGCCGAGTTTCGAGGTGTTGAAGTTCGCGACAAACTGCGACCGGTTGATTCCCGGCACGCCATCCTTGTACGGCGGGAGAAGCCGAAGGATGTCGGGCCGCGTCGCGGACTCGAGATGGATCGCGGTCGCTCCGTGGTCGGCGAGCGCTTTGCTGATCAGGGGGCCGACGCCGACCCAAGCGAAGTCGGCGACCTTGAGGCCAGCGAAGGCGCTCTGCCGGGCGCCGCGCGATCCGGGGAGCACCGCTGGCTCGCGTCGCTTGCCGCTGGCGAGCGATTGGTGCTGGCCGAGCGCGGGAGCGGGCGCGCCCAATTCGGCGGGCGTCGCCGTGAGCCGCGGGATTGGGCCGGGATGCGTGCGGCCGTCCACCTTCGTCCAGTAGCCGCGCGCTTCGAGCTGCGGGTCGCTGAGCAGGTCCGGGACGGTATAGACGGCCGACACCAGGATGCCGGTGTTGGCGGCGAACGTCTGGAGCTCGCGCTTTGTCTTGCTTCGGGCGAGCGCCTGACAGGCCTCGACGCCTGCGGCGATGTCATCCGGCGGCAACTTGCCGCCGACGGCTTGGGATATGAAGTCGTTCCAATCGCGGCCGCGCAGGAGTTCCGGCACGAAACCTTCGCGTTCGGCCCAGGCCATGAGTCCGTGGAAGGTGCGCCCACCCACAACTGGCAGCGCGATCGCCCAGGTGACCCAGCCGTCCGCGGCTTCGAGCATGCGCGGGATTGCGACGCCGAGGAAGCGGGCAGCCGGGGCGGCCCGCTGTTCGCAATAGCCCGGCGGGTCGCCGTTCACGTTCGGCGGGTAGCCGGTCGCGTTCATCAGCGTCCAGACCATCGCGGCTTGAGCGGAAACGTCGAGGTGTTGGCCGAGTCCAGAGGTGTCGCGTTCGCAGAGGGCGATGCAAATGTCCGCCGCCGCTTGGACGCCAGCGTGGAAGGAGGCCTGTGGGTAGCCGACGGGCACGGGTGGCCGGTCGCCGTCGCCCTGCAACATGAGCAGCCCGCTGGCGGCCTCGATGGTCAGGTCCGTCGCTGGCGCCATGGCCGCGGGGCCGGTCTGTCCGAACGGGCTGACCGAGGCATAGACCAGGGCAGGATTGAGGGCTGCGAGCCCCGCGTAGCCCAGACCATGCGATGCAGCCTCGCCCGGCGGCCACGATTCAATGAACACATCGGCCCCGGCGGCGAGGCCGAGGAGCGCAACGCGGCCTTCGGCGGTGGTCACGTCGAGCACGACGCTCTTTTTCCCGAGCGCTACGGAAGCCCAGTAGAGCGAGCCTTGCGGGTCCGACTCCTTGCCCCGAGCGAACGGCGGGAGGCGCCGGGCGGCGGCGCCGCCGGGCATTTCGATCTTGATGACCTCGGCGCCGAGGTCGCTCAGGGTCCGCCCGGCCATCTCGCCGAGCGGGGTCGTTAGGTCGAGGACGCGGATGTGCGAAAGTGGTCCAGGCATGTCCGCGCAGCATCCCTGCCGTCTGGGCACCGGTCAACGTCTTGGCGGTACACTGCAAGAAACACACGGAGGGCCCGATGTTCATCGCCATGAATCAGTTCCAAGTCGACCCCGCCCGAGGCGCCGAGTTCGAAGCCGTCTGGCGGACGCGTGATAGCTACCTCAAGGGCTTCGAAGGCTTCAAGGGGTTCGCCCTCCTCAAGGGTGACGAACCGGGCGAGTACGTCTCGCACTCGACCTGGCATTCGCGCGAGGCCTTCCTGGCCTGGGAACAATCCGATTCATTCAAGCGGGCG